>NZ_JBNPLS010000008.1:0-101639 GCF_050313595.1 Desulfovibrio sp. SGI.169
AATTTTTGTGAAAAATTTGTCGGCCCGCGCGAATCGTTCGATGACTTTGTGGGCGCCGTGCAGCATGCCCTGCTGGAGCTGAAGGTCGGCATTTTGCGGATGGAAAGCGAAGATCGGGAAAATGCCCGTTTCACATTGACTGTATCCGAAGACCTGGACTGTTCCGGCCTGCCTGACATGGAACACTCGGTTTGCACCTATGACGAAGGCTTTATTGCCGGCATTTTCAAGGTGTTCAGCGGTCAGGATTTTGCTGTGAAGGAGATCGACTGCTGGTGCACGGGCGACCGAACCTGCCGTTTTGAAGTCAAACCCAAAGGCGCTGTCTGACAGGCGCGTTGAAAACAGAAGTATGCCTACGAATGATTCTTCTACACAGCTTGCAAGCATTGCCGACCGCTCGGCGGAGCTTCTTGATTTCGTTACGGATGTGCTTACGCGAAATTCCGCGCGGGAAGAGGGTATTTCAGAGAAGCTTCAGGATATCGAGGGAATTGAAGAACTGCATGCATTGCTCTGGGATATCCGTAATCTGACGTACGCGCTGGGCAAGGGAGATCTCAAATACGCCTGCAAGAGCAAAGGTTGCGTCGTCGGCGCGCTCAAGACACTGCAAGCCAACCTGTCTCACCTTACCTGGCAGACGCAGCGCATTGCCAATGGCGAATACCAGCACCGGGTGAACTTTATGGGAGAGTTCTCCACGGCCTTTAACCAAATGGTGGAGGCGCTGGACGAGAATGTTTCCTCATTGGTGCGGCTTTCCCAAAAATATAAAGAAATGTCCGCCAAGGATCCGCTGACCGGTCTGTACAACCGGCGCGCCTTTGAAAGCGCGCTTATGGGCATTCTGGAAGACGTCGGGAAGAAAGAGTTTCACGCAAGCATAATCATGACGGATATTGACCTGTTTAAAAAGGTCAATGATACCTATGGTCATGCCAGCGGCGATACGGTGTTGCGGGCCTTTGCCGAAAAAATATCCGCGATGTTGCGTCCCCATGACCTGTTTTGCCGTTATGGCGGCGAGGAATTTGTCATTTTGCTGCCGGGCGCGTCGCTGAAGGGAGGCATGGCCGTGGCGCAGCGGCTCTGCCGGGGCGTGGAGGGGATGGCCATTCCCATTGAAGGAGTGGAGATTCGCATTACCGCCAGTTTTGGCGTGAGCAGCTTTGTCGCGTCGCTGCTGCAGAGCGAAAAACGCAATATGATGACAGAGTTTGATGCGGCCGTGAAGCGTGCCGACGATTGTCTGTACCAGGCCAAAAACGCGGGAAGAAATACTGTCGTCTGCGAAAAGGGCGACGCGCCGGCATAGGCCATTCCTGTCAGCCTTTTTCTGACTTCCGCATGCGTTTTGGCGCTGCCATGCCTGACAGCGCGCGGGCCGCCTTGGAGTGATTGCTCCAGAGCGGCCCGCTTTTGTCAGAGACGGCATTTTAGAGCGGTTTGGCAATAAAATTATCCAAACCGCTCTAATAGGCCTGACTCTAAGGCATTCGCCTAACCGCCAGCGGGCGCGGGCGGCGCGGCAGGCGCAGCGTCCGTATCCACATGGGGGACGGCGTCGTTTCTCGTTTCCGGCTGGGGCTGTGGCGGCGCGTCGCCTTCCTGTGGCGCAACGGGCGTGACTTCCTGCGGAGGCAGGGGGGCATTCCCCGCCCCGGCGGGCTCACGCGCGGGCGTCTCTTCTGAAAGCGGAAGGGGAACCGCCCGCGGCGCGTTCGGAATTTCCGGAGGTGCTTCCGCGGCTGGCGCGGCGGGCGTCACGTTGTCTCCGCCATTCACGGGCGCGGTCGGGGACTGGATGTCCTGAAGGCGGTTCAAGCCCGCCTGCGGCAGGGCGGCCAGCTCCGGCGCGAGCATCAGGGACGCCGGCTGGGTAAGAATGACGGCCGTCAGAGCGCAGAACAGCAGCGCGCCGCCCGGATGATCCCGCCGGATAAAACGGGTCATGGCCACGGCGGCCAGCAGACAGAGCGCGCCGAGCACGGGCAGCGCCCTGAGGCCCAGAATCATTTCCCGCTGTTCCGGGGTGAGCGGATGGGAGAAAAAGCGCGCCATCCAGTCCAGGGAAAAGCCGAAACCCGCCGCCATCAGGGCCAGGCCGGCGTGCAGCAGGCAAAGCGCCGCGATAAGATAAAACAGGCGGCTGCCCAGATGGGGCAGGCGCAGCAGGGCTTTGCCCAGCAGTGGGGCGGCAAGGCAGGCCAGGGCCACGGCCACGCCCTGCATGCGCGCAACGGGCGTCAGCAGACTGAGCAGGCAGCCCAGTACCAGCGTGATCCAGACAAAGGCCGAGCCGGCGCGTTCCGCGCGGGACGCCTTGAGATCGCCCCAGGCCGAGAGCAGCACCCGCCGCCAGGCGACGCAGAGCACCAGGGCGAGCCAGGGCGCGAGGCCCAGGGCGGCCCCGGCCAGGGGCCACCACCAGCGGTCCGGCAGGGGCCAGGGGCGGCGGGCCAGGGTGGCGTACAGCTCTTGCATATACCCTTCGGCATGCGTCCAGAGAATGACGCCGCCCAGCCAGGCGCCCAGAAGCAGCAGCAGAAGCGCGAAACCGCTCAGGGCGTCCGCTCCCTGGGCCCGGCGGAACGCGCCGCGCCAGAGCAGAAAGACGGCGCTGGCCAGCAGGGGCAGCAGCAGATGAAAAAGCCCGCCGGTCAAACCGGCCATGCCCGCCAGCACAAAGCCCGTCGGCAGGAGGAACCAGGCGCGGCGCGCCTGCCAGCCCCGGCAGAAACAAAGCAGGGAAAAAAGCAGCAACGCGGCGGATAAAGCCGTGGAGCCGGTAAAGTGAACCAGGGGCGCGAAAAGAGGCGAACAAAGCAAAATCAGCCCGGAGGCCAGGGCGGCCCTGGGGCCGAAACCCGCCGCGCGGCTCAAGCCCCAGACGCCCAGCAGGGCCAGGGCGGCAGCCAGAGCCCCGGCCAGGGGAAAAAGCAGGGCGGACGCGGCCTGCGGCAACAGCAGCGACAGAAGCGCCATGAACCAGGTGAAGCCCGGCCACTGCGCGGCCAGGCAGCCCATCCCATCCGCTTCGGGCGTCAGGCCCGCGCTGGGCGCGAGCCATGGCCCGTGCTGCGCCGTATGCAGAAAAGCGCGGATATGCTGACTTTCAGCCGGGCAATACAGGGCGTCGCCGCGCCATGCCTGCCAGAAGTCCGGCCAGGCCTGGGCCGCCAGCACAAGCAGCAGAACCAGGGGGGCCACCCCGCGGAGCGCCTGAAAGACCTTGTCCGCCTGGCCTTGCGCCGGCGCGGGGCCAGGCGTCGGCGCGCTTGTGCCGTCCCCTGGGCTTTCCCGCATGCCCTGCCCGGCGGCGGCATCATGATCAGGCGCGGTCGTGGCGCGCTCCGAAGCGGCTGCCGCATGCGCCGGGGATTCCGGCGAGGCGTCAGGCCCGCTTTCCGACGAGGCGTTCAGGGAAGGATTGGGGGCTTTGTCTGAGGTCATGGCGTCGCTCCTGGTTGGCGTGGGGGGAACAAATCCTCCGCCTGGCCGCCAAGCAGCAGATGGCGGGCCTGACGGGCGTCAAGATCAAGTTTGAGGGCGCGTCCGTTTTGCGCCGGGGCCGGGGCATGCGGGTTGAGAATGTCGCAAAGCCTGCCCGTTGTCGCGCCGTGGGGCAGGGTCAGTGAAAAGCTTTGTTTTTCTGCGGAAAAATTGGCCGCCAGCAGCCAGTGCCCGCCATCGGGCAGCGCGCTGAGCACGCCCGCGCAGCCGGGAGGGCCGCTGAACACGGCCAGCAGTCTGCCCCGCGCCAGGCCCGTATTTTTGCGGGCGCGCAACAGGGCGCTGACGGCATGCAAAAAACTCTGCCCGTCCGCCCATTGCCGCTCCAGAGGGCCGAAGGCCAGCGGCGCGGGCGGCCTGGAACCTCCGGCGCTCTCCCGCCAGAGGGGCGTCAGCCCCAGGCTGGCTGGCAGCTCAGGCGTGGCGCGCGGCAGAGCCAGCGCCCCGGTCATATCCTGCGGGCTCACAAAGCTCAGGCCCGGCAGGCCCACGCGCCAGCTCAACAGCAGAAGGCAGGCCTCGCGCAGGGCCGCCTTCTTTTCCGCACTGGACGCGGAGCCGCTGGAAGCGGCCGCGTCGGAAGGCTTCAGGCCAAGAGCGCGCGCGGCCAGAGAGGCCGGAGTGGTCCAGAGCTGCAGGGCCTCGGGGGGGCCGCCGGCCTTGCGTTGCGCCGTGCGGATCAGCTCCCGTCCTTGCGGCAGATCCAGCAGGGGCCGCCAGTCCACAGCCAGCCAGTCATGCAGGCCGCGCGCCAGTCGGCTCTGATCCACACCGGCGGCCTGGGCGGCGCGCAGCAGGGCGGCCAGTGGGGCCGCATCGCCGCTGAGCAGGGCATAGGCGGCAGCCGCCGGTGTGGCGGCGTCACGGGTGAAATCCACAGCGCCGGCCAGCACCGTGGCCGTGAGCGAGGGCGGCAGCACATCGTCCTGCATGGCCCAGCCGCCGTAGCGGCGCACCTCGCGCGCGGCATCGTCCAGAGCCTCCAGGCCGGGCGTCAGCAGGGCGCGGGCCGCGTCTTGCGATGGGCCCTCCGGCGCGCCGGAGAGCACATCCAGGCCCATGAGCGCTTCCAGGCGCAGACCGGCGAGGGTCTGCCGCTGCAGGCCGGTATGCCGGATGATGGCGGCGGAAAAAATGCGCCGGGCCTGGCCCGAGGGGTCTTGCCAGAGCAGGGTGGGGCGCAGGGGGTCGCCGCTGTAGCGATAGACCCAGCGCCGGACCTGGCCGTCAGCGCCGCGCACTTCGCCGGTGGCGGCCCAGCCGCCGGGCGTGGCCCAGGGCAGGCTGTCGCGCGCCAGGGCCTCGGGCAAAAGCCCGCGCCCGGCCAGTTGCGCCGCCGCTTCGGGCCGCAGGGGCAGGCATTCCCACTCGTCCGGCAGACGCGGGAGTATGTCCCAGTCTTTTGGCGGCACGGCGATCATGGCGTAGATGCCGTCGAAACGCGCGGCCCGTCGGGCCTGGAGTATGAAATCAGGTCCCAGGCCCGTATGGGCCGGGGGCAGTTCGCCGCCTGTCTGGATTTGAAGCCGCTCAAGATGCAGGGCCAGTTTTTCAAAATCCGCGTCCGCACCCAGGGCAGGATCAAAATGCAGGGAAGCCACGTTTTCCCCGCCGGGCGAGGATTGATTGCGCTTGTTCCAGATGTCGGCGCGTTCGCCCGTGGGAGAAATGAACAGGCCGTTGAAGCCGGCCCGGGGCAGCATTTCCAGAAAGGCGCCCCCGCCGGACAGCGCCCGGAAGAGAGGCTGGGCAACGCCGACCGCGTAGGGATTGAGCTCCAGCCAGTTGGGCGCGGCCCCCAGCAAAACGGGCAGCCGCCGGGCCGTGCTGCTGTTGCGCCAGATGCGCTCCGTGCCCGAAACCTGCGCCGTAAGCTCCGGCGCGGCGCCAAGCATGGATTGTTTTTCAAGCCATTGCAGATAGCCGGGATCGACTCTGGGCAGGCCGTCAGCAGGGGCAAAGGCCGCCGGGGGCCCGCCTGTCGGGCGCGTCGCGCGTTTTTGGGGGGTACAGGCCGCCGCCAGACAGCAGGCCAGCAGCGCGGCCAGCAGAACAGTCGGAAGGCGGGGCGTGCTGCGCGGCAGGGGCATGGCGTCTCCGTCAGTCCTTGCGGGCGGATGCGGCTGTTTCCTCCGCCTTGGCCGCGTTCCAGAGTTCATCCTTGTCGTCCAGGGAGAGTTCCGTAAAATCGCGTCCCTGTTCCCGCGCCATTTCCTCCATGCGGGCGAAGCGGCGCAGAAAGCGCAGGGTGGCCAGATCCAGCGCCTCACTGGCCTTGATGCCCTTGCGGCGGCCCAGCTCCGTGATGCTGAAGAGCAGGTCGCCCAGCTCATGCTTTTGCGCTTCCGCGTCGCCGTTGGCCGAGGCGTCGAGCCATTCCAGCCATTCGGCCTCCACCTGCTGCTCCGCCTCTTCGTCTTCGGGCCAGGTGAAGCCGGCGCGCGCGGCCTTGGAGTGGATGCGGTAGGCCTTGACCAGCGGCGGCAGGCTGGCGGGCAGGCTGGCGAAAAGCCCCTGGGGCTTGCCGTCGGCGTCGGCGTGTTCGGCGCGCTTGATGGCCTCCCAGGTTTTGAGCTGTTCGTCCAGATTTTCAAAAACCGTGTCGCCGAAAACATGCGGATGGCGGCGAATCATCTTGGCGCGGCTGGCGTTCAGGGCGTCGTCGAGGTTGAACTGGCCCTGTTTTTCATACAGGCGGGCCACGAAGAGCAGCAAGAAGGCCACATCGCCCAGCTCTTCCCGAATATCGCCGACATTGCCCGAACGGATGGCGCTGACAAGCTCGTGGCTTTCCTCAATGATGTAATCAGCCAGGCTTTCCGGGGTCTGCTCCTTGTCCCAGGGGCAGCCGTTCGGGCTGATCAGGCGTTCAATGACGTTTTGCAGTTCTTCCAGGGCGCTTTTTTTCATGACGCGGTGCATCCTTTTATACTATGGGTTCAGATTCCCAGCCGGGAGAGAAGGTCGGGCGGCAGCCATGCGCGCACCTGCTCCATCAGGGCGTTGAAATAGGGCAGGACGCGCGAATGCCGTATAAAGGCCGCATCGTGAAAAAATTTTTGCAGCGCCAGCAAAAGCAGCGCGCAAAGCAGCATGCCCTTGGCCAGGCCCAGCAGCATGCCGGCCAGCCTGTCCGCCCAGGAGACAAAGGAAAAGGAAAGAATTTTTTGCAGAATGCGGGCCAGCACGGCCACAGCCAGAATGACCGCCAGAAAGATCAGCACATAGGCGGCAATGGTGCGCCAGGCCGAGTCGGCGATGAACGTGAGGCGCGGCGCCAGCAGGGGATGATAGGCATGCGCGGCCCAGAAACCGCCCAGCAGCGAAACCACCCCGGCCACCTCGCCCACAAAGCCGTGCACAAAGCCGCGCCCGGCGAAAAAGACCAGCGCCAGGACGATGATCAGATCAAAAATATCCTGCTCCATACGCGATTCCGTCAGCCTCCGTGGCGCACCATAGCAGAAGCGCCGCCGCGAGACAATGCGGCCGCTGTACAGCCCCCGGCCATTGGGCTATATTGCCGGGCGTGAAAACGATGTCCGCAATGTCGGCTCTGCCCGGGCGGGAAGAGGGAGAGCAGACGCCCCTGGAGGCCTACACGCCGGAAATCGCCGTCAACGCGGCCGGGCGGCTGTGGCGTCTGACGCGCGCCGCCGACCTGGAGCGGCTCTGGGAGGCCATGACCGACGACCCCCGCAATTTCGAGGACGAGCGGCTGCCCTACTGGACCGAGCTGTGGCCCTCCAGCGTGGCGCTGGCCGGCTGGCTGGCCCGGCGGCGGGAGGAAATCGCGGGCCGCCCCTGCCTGGATTTGGGCTGCGGCTTGGGGCTTACCGCCCTGGTGGGCCGCTGGCTGGGCGCGCGGGTCACGGCTGTGGATTATGAGGAAGAGGCCCTGCGTTTCGCGCGCCTGAACGCAGAGCGCAACGCGGTGCCGCAGCCCGGCTGGGCGGTTATGGACTGGCGGCGTCCCGCGGTGCGCGCCCGGAGCATGGCGCGCATCTGGGGCGGGGACATTATGTATGAAAAGCGCTTTGTGACGCCGGTGCTGCGTTTTCTGGAGCATGCCCTGGCGTCGGACGGCGTGGCCTGGGTGGCCGAGCCGGGGCGTTCTGTGTATGAGGCTTTTCTGCACGCCCTGCACGGCGGGGGCTGGCGGGGGCGGCGCGTCCATTCGGCGCGGGTCGCGCCCCTTTACGCCCAGCCTGTGCCGGTGACAGTGCAGGTATGGGAAATACGGCGCGGAACGCTCTGAAGCATGGACGGGCTCGCGCCGGGGCGGCATACAGACGACAGGCGGTATACATGGGAAAGCTCGTGCGTTTCGGCGTATCGCTGGATGATGCTTTGCTGGAGCCTTTTGACGCGCTTTGCGCGCGCAAGGGCTATTCCAATCGTTCGGAAGCCATCAGGGATCTGATCCGCAAAGCTCTGGTGGAGGATGCCTGGCGGGATGCCGTGGGCCAGGGCGCGGGCACGCTGACCCTGGTCTATGATCATCACAAAAATGATCTGGCCCGGCGGCTGATGAAGATACAGCATGATGATCATGACATTATCGTGACCACCCTGCATGTGCATCTGGATCATTACAACTGCCTGGAGGTGCTGGTGCTCAAGGGCGAACCCGCGCGGGTGCGCGCTCTGGCCGACCGGCTGATCTCCTGCCGCGGCGTCAAACACGGCACGTTCAGCGTGACCACAACCGGACAGGATCTGGCCTGATGGAAGATGTGCAAAGTTATGCCCCCGCAGTGCCCCTGAGCATTGACCGCGTGGGGGTGCGTGAGCTCAGGCTGCCCCTGCTGGTGCGCGACCGCGCCAGGGGCAGCCAGCAGACCGTGGCCAGCGTGGACCTGGGCGTGGATCTGCCTTCGGCCTTCAAAGGCGCCCACATGAGCCGTTTTGTGGAAGCGCTGGAAGGCTGGAACGAGGAAATCAGCTATCAGTCGGTGCGCCGCCTGCTGGAAAACGTCAAGGAGCGTCTGGGCGCGCGACGGGCCTGGGCGCGCTTCAGCTTTCCCTATTTCATCCGCAAGGCGGCCCCGGCATCGGGCAGCCCGGGCACAGTGGCCTATGAATGCCGCCTCACCGGCGAGCTGGACGAGAAGGGGCAGTCCTTTCTGTTAGACCTGGATGTGCCGGTGATGACCGTCTGCCCCTGCTCCAAGGCCATCAGCAGCGAGGGCGCGCACAGCCAGCGCGCCGTTGTGCGCATGAGCGTGCGCATGAGCGGCTTTTCCTGGCTGGAGGAATTTATTGACATGGCCGAGGAGGCGGGTTCCTCGGCGGTCTATACCCTGCTCAAGCGCGAGGATGAAAAATTCGTTACGGAGCGCGCCTTCGCCCACCCGGCCTTTGTGGAAGACGTGGTTCGCAATGTGGCCCAGCGCCTTTCCCGGCACGAGCATGTGGCGTGGTTCAGCGTGGAGGTGGAAAGCCTGGAGTCCATTCACAATCACAACGCCTTTGCCCGCATAGAGCGCGGCCTTCCGCAGGCGGAGCCAAGCTGAAGCCGCCCGAAATGCCCGAAAAGACGCATGCGCGTTGGCCCGGACGGGCGCGGCCCGACACTGGAAAAAGCGTTTTGCAGTGCCGGGCTTTTATGCTAACATGACGCAAACAGGCGTGAAGCTGACATTGACATGAGCGGCACAAGCGACAGCATGTATATAGGCGCGTCGGCCTTGAACGCCCATTCTTGGGGCATGGCCGTCACGGCGCACAATGTGGCCAATGTGAACACGGCGGGCTTTACGCCGCGGCGGGCTGTCTATGCCGAGGGGCCTGACGCCCGTGGCGTGCGCTTGGACGCCGTGCTTCAGGATGCCGCCGGGCGCTTTGATGTCGCCGCAAGCGGCGAGCCGTCCATGCCGCCGGAATTCGTGAACCCCAGCGGCACGGATTTGGGGCGTGAAATGACGCGGATGATCTCCACGCAGCGAACCTATGAGGCCAATGCCCAGACTGTCCGCTCCGCTGACGCCATGCTGGGGGTATTGCTGGATATCAAGGCCTGACACAGGCATATGCCGAAATGGGCGGGACAGACCTGCCTGTTTTTTTGTCCCGTTGCCTGTCGCCCGCGCGGCGGGCGTTCACAAGCGGGAATGGAGCGCTAATGGGTAACTACTTGAAAATTTGCGCCTTGATCATGGCCTGCGGCCTTGCGTTCGGTTGCGTGGCCAGGCAGAACAGCGCCGCTGATGAGCAAATGCGCGTGGAGCGCTTTCGCCGTTCCTATGAGGCGGCGCTGGAGGAAGATCAGGCGCAGGCCAGCCAACAGTTGCTGAACAAGGCCCACTCGGCCATCGGCACCCCCTATGTGCGGGGCGGATCCAGCCCGGGCGGTTTTGACTGTTCGGGCTTTGTCTGCTGGGCGTACAAGAGCGTGGGCGTGAAGTTGCCGCGCACCGCGCGTGAACAGTCCGTGGTAGGCGAGCGCATCAGAAGGCAGGAAGACATGCGCGCCGGCGACATCGTGGCCTTCCGTCATCCCCGCCGGGGCTATCACACGGGCATTTATGTGGGCGACGGCAAATTCATCCACAGCCCGCGCCGTCGCACCACCGTGCGCATCAACTCCCTCAGCGACCCCTATTTCAGCAGCACCTTTCTTGGCGCGCGCCGTGTGCGCCTTGAAGGCAATGAAGACCTGGTGGCCCAGGCCGAAAGCCGTCTCAGCGATTACGCCGAGGAAAAGGCCGTGCGTGAACTTTCCGCCGCGAAGAAAAAACCGGCTCAATCCCGCCGCGACGTGAAAACGCGTCGCGCCTCCAGAGACAAGGTCGTGCAGGCGGCCGGCGGCGACAAGCGCCGTCAGGCCAGGGCCGCCGGCGAGCGCAAGGCACTGGCCGCCAAGGCGGGCAAAACCGCCAGGGCGGAAAAGGGCAAAGCCGGACAATCCGCCAAAAACGGTACAAAAGCGGTACGCAAAACCGCGGAAAAAAAGTCCTCCAAGGCGCTTTCCTCTTCCCATCAGAAGAGTAAAAATGCCGCCGGCGCAAAGAATCGCAAGAAATCATAGGTGATTACATGCTCCCCGCAATCAGCCCCGCCGAAACCCTGCAAAAACTCCAAGACGGCAAAATCCGTCTTGTGGATATCCGCGAACCGGATGAAATAAACTCGTTGCGCGTGCCCGGGGCGGAAGCGGCGCCCCTTTCGGTCATCAGATGGATGCGCCTGGCCCCGTCTGATGCGAAGCTGCCGATTGTCTTCACCTGCAATTCCGGCAACCGCACCAGCAAGCAGAGCGATCTGCTGGAAGAACTGGCCGGCGGCCCCGCCTGGCAGATGGAGGGTGGCGTCAGCGCCTGGGCCAGAGCCGGCCTGCCCGTGGAGCGCGGGCGGCAGGGCGTCTCCCTGTTTCGCCAGATCCAGATCGGCGCGGGCGCGCTGGTGTTGCTGGGCCTGGCGGGCGTGTTTGTCTGGCCGCCCATGATCTGGCTGCCCGCCTTTGTGGGCGCGGGGCTGATGTTCGCCGGAGTGACCGGCTTCTGTGGTCTGGGGCTGCTGCTTTCAGCCATGCCCTGGAATAAAAAATAACTTCATGCCGCCGCGCGGAGAGGAGGCTCCCGCCCGCATTTGCGGGCGGCTGGCGCCAAGCCCCACTGGGTACGCCCACCTGGGCAACGCCTGGGCCTTTCTGCTGGCGTGGCTGGCGGCGCGGGCGCGCAAGGGCGTTCTGATTCTGCGCCTGGAAGATATAGACCCCCAGCGTTCCAGGCCGGAGTATGCGGCGGCGCTTCTGGAAGACCTGCGCTGGCTGGGCCTTGACTGGGATCAGGGGCCGGATGTGGGCGGGCCGCTGGGGCCGTATGAGCAGAGCCGGCGCGAAAGCGCATATGCGGCGGCCCTGGCCCGGCTGGAGGCCGCCGGTCTGACCTATCCCTGTTTCTGCACCCGCAAGGAGTTGCGCCTGTTGGCCGCGGCCCCCCATGTGGACGACGCGGGCGCGCCCTATCCCGGCACTTGCCGTGACCTGAGCGCCACGCAACGCGAGGCCCTGTTCAGCAGCGGACGCAGGGCCGCCGTGCGGCTGCGCTGCCCCGCCGGGACCGTCGCCTTTGAGGATGCCCTGCTGGGTCCGCAGCTTTTCCGGCTGGCTGAATGCGGCGGCGACTTTGCCTTGCGGCGTTCTGACGGCGTGGTGGCCTATCAGCTGGCTGTGGCCGTGGATGACGCGCTCATGGGGGTGAATCAGGTGGTGCGCGGGCGGGACATTTTGCCGTCCACCCCGCGCCAGATTGCGCTGTTGCGGCTGCTTGGGCGCAGCGCGCCCACCTATGCGCATATTCCGCTGCTGCTGGACGGCGAGGGCCAGCGCCTGGCCAAACGCCATCAGAGCCTGGCCCTGCGGGCCCTGCGGGAACAGGGCGCAAGCGCGCGGCGTATTGTGGGGTTGCTCGCCCGGCTGGCCGGCCTCAACCCGCGCGGCGTGCCCGTGAGCCCGGCGGAACTGCTGCCGGATTTTGCCCTGGAACGCCTGCCCGGCGCGGATCAGCGCGTGACGGATCAGGATTTGCGTCAACTAGCGTCGTAACAGGCGCGTACCTTTCAGCAGGAGTGTACAGAACCGTGCTAACGCTTGATCAGGCTTTTCTGGATGAGATTTTTCCGACGCAACGAACCGATGATTTTTTTGACGCCCTGTTCGGCGGCGCCGAAGAGGGGGCCTACGACATCCGGCTGGTCTGTCGGGGCGTGACGCCCGCCAGGGCGCAGCTGGCCTTTGAGTTGCGCCGGCGGCCCGGCAAGTGCCTGGTCTGCACTCTGACCTACGGGCTGCCGCAGGTTTTTCAGCGCCATCCGGTTCTGAATGTGGCCGGCGTGGCCAGGGCCGTGGCGAAACGTCTGGGCTGGCCCGAAAACAGCCCCTGGAAGCTGGAACCGACGGAAGAAATCAGCCCTGAACTGCATGCCATTCCCCTGGTGCTGGAGCGGGGCTGACATGCGCCTTGACAGGGGGACGCTTTTTTGGCAATAAAGCGCACTGACAACGCGACCCGGATGGCGGGGCTGCCGCCTGCGCGTGGGCTTTTTGCCTGAAGAGTGAATAATTTTAGTATTTACAGGCATTTGCCGCCTTGGCTCAGCTGGTAGAGCGGCTGATTCGTAATCAGCAGATCGTCAGTTCAAATCTGACAGGCGGCTCCATACATGAAAGGGCTTGCACAGAGTTCTGCGCAAGCCCTTTTTTTTTTTTTTTTTCTCTCTTCTTTCCTTTCTTCCCCAGGCCGGCGAGCCCCTGCGCACACGGGGCGCCCGCGCTGCAAGGCCCCTGGCGGCGGTGAAGCGCTCAAAAAAAGCCCCGCATAAGTTGCCGGCAAATGCGGGGCCGCTCGCCAGATGCCGGCCAAGCACAACTGTCAGCCGGGTATTCGCTCCAAGCTCCTACCATCCCCACACTCCAGGTCAGAGAGTGGGGAATGGTCATGACAGTTTCATAAGCATCTGGTTTGCAAAGTCATATGGCTATTCTGACGCCATGTTTTTCTCAGCTCCCGCCGGGCGGGGGCTGGTCCGCGCGTCACGCGCTATTTATGCTGACAGCCGCAGCCGCACCCCTGCAATTTCTTGCGCAGAAATTCCGGCAGAATGCCGCGTACGGATTCGGCGGTCACCATGCGGCGCATGATGCCCAACTGATCCTGCAAGGGCAGTTGCTTGGGGCAGACGTTGTCGCAGGCCAGCAGGCCCATGCAGCCGAATACCCCGGTGTCGTCGCCGATCAGGTCGTAATAGTCGGACGCGGTGCGGTTGTCGCGCGGGTCCAGGTAAAAGCGGGCCAGACGGTTGATGGCCGTGGCGCCGATGAAGTCTTCGCGCATGCGCGCCGTGCCGCAGGCCGCCACGCAACAGCCGCACTCAACGCAACGATCCAGCTCAAATATCTTTGTGGCCAGTTCGTTGTCCATGCGTTCTTCCTGGGCGTCAGGATCAAAATCCTTGTTGGTATGAATCCAGGATTCGATTTTTTTGCCCACATTGCGGAACCATGTGCCCGTGTCCACCGAGAGGTCGCCCAACAGCTTGAACACCGGCAGGGGGTGCAGGGTGATGCGGTCGGGCAGGTCGCTGGTCTGGGTATGGCAGGCCAGGCCGGGGCGGCCGTTGATGACCATGCCGCAGGAACCGCATATGCCGGCCCGGCAGCAGAAGTCAAACTGCAGGCTTGCGTCCTGGGTTTCGCGGATCATGTTCAGGGCGATGAAGAGCGTCATGCTGGGGTGTTCTTCCAGATGATACGTCTGCATGCGCGGCTGGGAACTGGGGTCAGACGGATTATAGCGGAATATTTCAAACTTCAGGTTGCGTCCCATATCTCCTCCCTTATGCCTGTTCCGCGAAGGGCACAATATTGCCATCCTCGATTTTGCCGGGAATAATTTTGCCGCCGCCGTAACCGCGATCGCCAGGAGGCAGGATGAAGAACGGCGTTACCTTTTCGTATTCGAGGGTCGGCAGGGTGGCGCCTTCTTTCCAGGTAGCCAGGGTGCGCACGAGCCAGTCTTTGTCGTTGCGTTCCGGGTAATCTTCTCTGGCGTGCGCCCCGCGGCTTTCCGTGCGCTGCAGAGCGCCGTAGGCCACGCAGAGGGCCAGCTTGACCATGCCGGGAACGCGCAGGGCCATGGACAGCTCGCCGTCGGGCCCGTGAGATGCGCGTCCGCGCAAGCTCATCCGCTTGCACCGTTCCAGAATCTCCTGAAGCTTGTCGACGCCTGTCTGAAGATCCTTGCCGTTGCGGAAAATGCCCACATACTCCATCATGACATCCTGCATGGCGTTGCGCAGGGTGTAGCAGTCGTCGCCGGAGCCGCGCCGCAGGGCGGCAATGCGACCCTGCACCAGTGTCGCCGCCTCGTTGAGCGCCTTTGTGGAAAAGACCGAATCGCAGCCCTGCAGAAATTCCACCACCTTTTTGCCCACAACGCGACCGGCCACGACGGTTTCGGCCAGAGAGTTGCCGCCCAGGCGGTTGAAGCCGTGCATATCCCAGCAGGCGGCTTCGCCCGCAGAGAACAGACCGTGCAGGCCATAGGCGGCGCCATCCTTGTTGGTGCGCACGCCGCCCATGCTGTAATGCTGGGTGGGACGCACGGGAATGAGCTGATGGATGGGGTTCACGCCGAGGAAATGCATGCAGATGTCATACACTTCGCGCAGATTGGTGGTAATGTGCTTTTCGCCCAGATGACGGATATCCAGCCAGAGGTGGTCGCCATAGGGGCTCTTGACGCCCAGGCCCTTGCGCATGTGTTCGGTCATGCGGCGGGATACCACGTCGCGCGAGGCCAGCTCGGCTTTTTCAGGCTCATAGTCGGGCATGAAGCGGTATTCATTGACGTCCAGCAGCGTGCCGCCATCGCCGCGGCAACCTTCGGTAACCAGAATGTCAGTGGGCACCGTGCCTGTGGGATGGAACTGAACGGCCTCCATATTGCCCAGCGGCACCACGCCTGTTTCCAGAGCGGCGATCTGGCCGCCGCCGTCGCAGATCACGGCGTTGGTGGTGGCCCGGTAGATGCGCCCGAAGCCGCCGGTGGCGATCAGGGTCGCCCTGGCAAAGTAGCCCACCAGCTCGCCGGTGCGCAGGTCGCGGGCCACACAGCCCATGCAGCGTTCGCCGTCATGGATGAGGGCTTCCGCCTGCATGCGGTCATGCACTTCCACGCCCAGTTGCAGCATGCGGTTGTCCAGGGTGAAAAGCACCGCGTGGCCCGTACCGTCCGAGGTGTAGCAGGTGCGCCATTTGGCAGTGCCGCCGAAGGCGCGGGAGTGGATCAGACCTTCGTTTTCTTTCTTTTCCGTGGCCTGAAAGGGTTTGCCTCCCTTGAAATAGGTGTGCTCGCCGGGCACCACGCGGTTCCAGGGCACGCCCATCCAGGCCATTTCGCGCATGGCGATGGGCGCCGTATTGGCAAAGATGCGCGCCACTTCCTGGTCGCAGCCCCAGTCCGAGCCCTTGACCGTATCGTTGAAATGGATTTCCGGGCAATCGCCTTCGCCCATGATGGAGTTGCCCAGCGCCGCCTGCATGCCGCCCTGCGCGGCGGAGGAATGCGACCGCCTGGGCGGCACGATGCTCAGACAAATAACACTGAAGCCCGCCTGTGCGGCCTCCACGGCCACGCGCTCTCCGGCCAGACCGGCGCCTATGCAGAGTACATCACTTTGAAAAACACGCATATATACCCCCCTATCCCAGGAACCAGACGCGACTCAGGGCGAGTGTACCCAATGCCAAGTAGCAGCCCATGACGATCCAGAGTATTTTGCGGAACCTGTCGCGTCCCGCTCTGGAGCAGATGCCGAATTTCACGGCCAGCCGATAGACGCCGATGCCCGTATGCAGGATGACGCAGGGCAGGAATATCACATGAAAAGCCAGCCAGCCGGCATGCAGGCGCTTGGCGCTGCCGGCCACGGTAATGGGCAGGTCGGTCATGACCGTATATACATGGAAGAACGCGCCGGCCAGGATGACCACGGCGGTGAACACCTGCACCAGCCAGAGCCAGGTGTCGGCCTCGCGCAGGCTTTTGCTGTGCCGCGTGAACACGCCCAGTTCGCCCGCGCGAAAGGGCATTTTGCGCGCCGCGATCCAGAAGTGAAAGAGAATCAGCAGTACAAGACACGGGGCCGCGATCTGCGCCATGTAGGTAACTTCCAGCAGCCATGCGATGCCGTCGGTCAGCCGGGGGCTGATGACCACGCTGCCTTCAAGAATCAAATGCACACAGATGAACAGCGCCAGCACCGCGCCTGACAGGGCTTGCCAGAAATCCAGCCTGGATCTGACATCGGCAGGGGATCTGCTTGCGATCATAGTGACTCCTTGTGGTTTTTCAAAACTACGCCCATGACATCAGCCATATTTTACAGACTCCGGTAAGGAGCCTGACCCGTTTCGTAATAATTGTTGCCCAGACTGTCGATGACCACGATGGCCGGGAAGTCCTCGACCTCCATGGCGGCCACGGCCTCAGGGCCGAGGTCTTCGTAGGCCAGCACCGTGTATTTTTTGATGCTGCGGGCAATGAGCGCGCCCGCGCCGCCCACGGCCGCCAGATAGGGCACGCCGTGTTTCTTCATGGCCTCCACCACTTCCGGCTTGCGATAGCCCTTGCCGATCATGCCCTTGAGCCCCTCGTCCAGCAGCCGGGGGGCATAGGCGTCCATACGGCCCGATGTGGTGGGCCCGGCCGCGCCGATGACCTGGCCAGGCTTGGCTGGCGAAGGCCCCACATAGTAGACCACCGCGCCGCGCAGATCCACGGGCAAAGGCTCGCCGCGATCCAGCGTCTCCACCAGGCGTTTGTGGGCCGCATCGCGCGCGGCCAGGATAACGCCCGAAATCAGCACATTGTCGCCCGCCCTGAGAGAACGCGCCGTGGCGTCGTCAAATGGAGCGCGAATACGCTTGACTTGCTTTTCCGACATGGTGCCCTCCTATAAAACGGTTTCAGCGTGGCGGGCCGCGTGACAGTTGATGTTCACCGCAACGGGGAGCGAGGCGATATGCGTGGGCGCCCATTCAATGTGCACGGCGACGGCCGTGGTCAGGCCGCCCAGGCCTTGCGGGCCCACGCCCGTTTTGTTGACCATCTCCAGCAGTTCGCGTTCAAGCGCGGCATAGCGCGGATCGGCGTTGACGCTGCCTATGTCCCTGGCGGCGGCCCGTTTGGCGCAAAGAGCCGCCACTTCCATATTGCCGCCCAGCCCCACGCCCACCACCATGGGCGGACAGGAGTTGGGCCCGGCGGCCAGCACCGCGTCCAGCACAACCTTGCGCACGCCTTCAATGCCGTCGGCGGGCACCAGCATTTTCAGCACGCTCTTGTTTTCCGACCCCGCGCCCTTGGGGGCCAGGCGCAGACGCAGACTGTCGCCGGGCACAATGCGGGTGTGAATGACCGCGGGCGTGTTGTCTTTGGTGTTCTTGCGCTCGAACAGCGGTTCGGCCACGCAGGATTTGCGCAGGTAGCCGTCCACATAGCCCCGGCGCACGCCTTCGTTGATGGCGTCTTCAAAGTCGCCGCCCACGATATGCGCGTCCTGTCCCAGTTCGGCGAAAACCACAGCCAGCCCCGTGTCCTGACAGATGGGGATGCCCTCTTCGGCGGCGATGGACGCGTTTTCCAGCAGTTGCCCCAGAATGTTGCGTCCCACTGGCGAGGGCTCTTTGGCCAGGGCCGTCTCAAAGCTTTTCCGCATACTGGCGGGCAGTTGGCAGCAGGCCTGAACCGCCATGGCCGCAATGGCTTCCGTGATGCTTTTCACATGAATATCTTTCATGTTCTCCTCCCTGTTGTGAAAGGGCATGCGCAATCCGGTCAGACTATGGATTCAGAATGCCCGTCCCGGCGATAATCCAGAGCATGACCATGGTCAGCAGAACGCCCACGATGCCGATGACCACGCCGACCTTGGCCATATCAGGCGTTTCCACCATGCCGGTGGAACTGGCCAGGGCGTTGGGCGGGGTGCTGATGGGCAGGGTCATGCCCAGAGAAGCCGCAAAGGTGACGCCCAGGATAAGACCCAGCGGGCCGCCCATGGAGTCAAGCCCGGTCAGGCCGGATGCCAGAACCGCCATGATGGGCAGCAGCAGGTTGGCCGTGGCCGTGTGCGACATGAAGTTGGCCATGAGCAGCGTGACCAGCGAGGCGACAACCAGCACCATTACTGGCGCGAAAGAGGCAAAGGGAATGCTGGCCACCATGCGCGCCGCCAGCCCCGTCTTTTCAAGGGCCAGACCAAGGGCCAGACCGCCGGCCACCAGCCAGAGCACATCCCAGGAAATCTCCTTGAGATCGCTTTTGGAGATGATGCCGGTACAGACAAAAACCGCCACCGGTATCATGGCCACCACTTCGGAGTTCATGCCGTGAAGGCCGCCAAACATCCAGAGGAAGACCGTGACGCCGAAGGTAAGGTACACCACGTTGGCGCGCCATCCCTTCAAAAATTCGTCCTTGATGGTCAGGGTGACGCTTTTTTCCCGGGATGGGAACAGCCACGCCAGCAGAACCCAGGCAATGAACAGCAGAACGATGACGTAGGGAACGCCAAAGAGCATCCACTGCCCGAAGCTGATGGGCTGGAGATCCAGAACGTACTTGAGGGCAATGGCGTTGGGCGGCGTGCCGATGGGCGTCGCCATGCCGCCGATGTTGGCGCCCACCGGAATGGCCAGCACAAAGGCCGTGCGGCCCCGGTCGCCTTCAGGCAGGGCGGACAGAACCGGCGCGAGGATGGCCAGCATCATGGCCGCTGTGGCCGTGTTGCTCATGAACATGGAAAAAATGGCCGTGATCAGCAGCAGGCCCAGCATCACAAAATGGGGTTTGGTTCCGAAAGGCTTGAGCAGCACCCGCGCCAGATTGATGTCCAGCCGGTACTTGGTGGCGGCCATAGCCAGGAAAAAGCCGCCCATGAACAGCATGATGATGGGGGAAGCGAAGGTGGCCATGATGCTCTGGTAGGTCAGGGCCTTGCCGAAAGCGGGGTCGCCGGCCGCGCCGCGTAAAAAGATAAGCCCCTTGTTGGAAAGAAGCAGCAGCTCCAATACAATGACCAGAACTGACGTGGCGAAAATGGGAATAGGCTCAAGTATCCAGCAGAGGGCCGCCAGGAAGAAAATGGCGATGAGTCTTTGCTCAACCACAGTCAGACCAGGCATGTGAAACCATTCCGCGGGGAAATTGAGCAGGCAGAAAAAGGCCAGAATAGGAATAACAAGAGACAGGAATTTTTTCATACGGCCTCCGTAGTTGTTTGCACCCGATCAAAAAACGCCTGCACGATAAATCTGTGAGGGAAATTCCCCACAGAATGCTGCAATTTCAAGTTTGGGGCCGGTAATACCCCTGGCCGGCCTTGGCTCAGCCAAAAGGGATATCAACATGTCATACCAGTAAGGCTTTTTCTGTTTGATTAACCAATCCAAAGAAGGATGGCAAGTTGATTTTTTCACAAATACTGAAAAAATGAGGGGCGTCATGGGAAATTTGTGCTTTAATTTTTAATATATTTAATAAATACATGGTGTTATATAAGAATTGTTTATTCTTGATTAATCTCGCGCTCGCGTCAGCCCGGCCCGAAGGCGACTGCAACGGAGGAGGAGAAAAAAGCAAGCGGTGAAATATGAAAAACAATACCTATTTTAATGCTGGGAATTACTTCAATAAAACAGGAGCCAACTCGCAGCATACTGAGATGCATTGGCATGGTTGCAAATTCTGCGAACCTTTTGAAGGTAAAACAGACAGATGTGGATTGCCCGCGTGCAATGAATGAGAATTGGAATGCTTGCCATGCCGTTCTGAATACAACATTCACACTGGCTCGAACAGGCTGCGCGTATGCGCAAAAAGGTAAGCCCGCAAGATAATGGGAATAAATTCATAATAAAAGGCGGCGATGCGACCAGCGCGGAAAAAACTTCACTGCCGCATGAAGCAAATGCTTACACCCCAAAGGCGCGACGCCCTTTTTTCAGGAGAGCGCCTCGCGGAACCGACCGGCTTCCGCTGCGGCCGCGCCGGATCAGAGCAAATTGCCTTTGAAAAAGGCATTCGCCCGCGGCGTCGCAGGAGCGGACGCCCGCGCCAATGAGTCTGAAATGCTCGTTTTGCAGGGGCTTGTCCCGCTCTGCGGGGAAATGCAAGGCCGCTTTTGAAACTGTAAATTTCAAAAGCGAAATGCTCCAGGCTCAGACCTCATCAAAAATGCGTTATGGCTTTTGCTTGTCGGTACAAAGGGCTACTTTTTCGCTCGCCGCCCGAAGCGGAGCGAAGGGACAAGCCTCCCAAAAACAGGAATTTTTTGCGCCGGCAAGAAGATGGGCTATTTTGGAGGGAGTGACCATGTTACATGACCGACAAAAATCGCACAGTGACGCGCCAGCGCGAAAAAGGATATTTTTGACGGATAGCTGCGGTGAGACACGACCAGCAACACCCCTGACCACCAGCGCATTCATAGGGTCTGGCTCCAGTGTCCACTTGCAAAAGTAGACACGCCGCAAAACCCGCAAGGGTTTTGCGGCGGCCTAGTCGCCGTGAGTGAGCGAAAAACCACGTTTTTCGCAAACGATCCTGCAAAAATTCCGCGCGGAATTTTTGCAATTGGACACTAGTTGAGGAAGAACAGCGTCAGCACCAGAATCTGGGCAAAAAGAATGCGTAAAATCATGGTCAGGGGGTAGACCGAGGCGTAGACCGAAGAGGGCGCGTCGGAATCAAGCATCTGTACAGAAAAGGCCAGAGCCGGCGGGTCAGTCATGCTTCCGGCCAGCAGGCCGCAGATGGAGGCGTAGTCGTATCTGAGAAAGATGCGCACCAGCAGCGCCACGGTAAGCAGGGGAATGAAGGTGATGAAGGCCCCGGCGGCCATCCAGAAAAGACCGGAACCGTGCGTCAGGGTTTCCACAAAGCCGTGGCCGGAATTGAGGCCAACGCAGGCCAGAAAGATCGCGATGCCGGTTTCGCGCAGCACCAGGTTGGCTCCGGCGGGCAGATACCAGACCATGCGCGCGAAGTTGTTGATTCGGCTGAGCAGAATGGCCACCAGAAGCGGGCCGCCCGCCAGGCCCAGCTTGAGGCCCGAAGGCAGGCCCGGCAACGGTATGGGGATGCTGCCGAGCACCACACCCAAAGAAATGCCCAGAAATATCGGCATGATGTGCGGGTGATCCAGGGCCTTGGCGGAATTGCCCAGAAGCGCGCTGGCCCGATCCAGGTCATTGGCCGTTCCCACGCAAAAGAGCCGGTCCCCGTAGTAGAGATGCGTGCCGGGCTGAGCCGTGAACTCAACCCCCGCCCGGATAATGCGGGTGATGGTGACGCCCAGCTCAGGGGTCAGACCCAACTGGCGAACGGATTTTCCCGCCACGCTGCTTTTGGTGACCCATATCCGTCTGACTTCCAGGGCGCTCTGTATCTGGCGCAAGTCAACATCGCTGGGCGGGCCGAGCAATGTCCGCAAAGTTTCCATCTGCTTCGGCTCGCCCACGGCGTGAATCAGCATGCCTTCCCGCAGAACTGTTTTCGGGGTGGGCGCCTGGATGACGTCTTCGCCGGCCTCCTTGACTCTGGAGATGACCACGCCCGAAGAGTGCGACTTGAAAACATCCTCCAGGGGCATATCGAAAATATTGGGGTTGCGCACGATAAAAGTCTGCGCCTGCAGGGGGGGGTGCTGGATTGCCTCAAGCTTTTTCAGGGTTTCCAGTTCCTGGGCCGGCTGAATGCGAAAAAGGGCCCGCACCAGCAGCATGGTCAGAATGATGCCCATGATGCCAAAGGGGTAGGCGACCGCATAGCCCATTCCGGCTTCGGCCATGGCCATTTCGGCCCCTTCGGGCATGATTTCGTGAAATACCGGCGAGGCGGCCGCCAGCGACGGGGTGTTGGTGACAGCGCCGCTCAGCAGGCCGACGGCCACGGGCAGGGGCAGGTCAAGGGCCATGTACAGGCAAATGCAGACAAGCGCGCTCAGAACGACATTCAGCGTGGCGGCAAGGTTCAGATAAAGGCCGCGGCGACGCAACGAATCCATAAAGCCGGGGCCCACCTGCATGCCCACGGTGAAGACAAAAAGAATCAGACCGAATTCACGCGCGAATTTAAGCACTTCCGCATCAACGGAAATGCCGAAATGGGCCAGGGCCAGGCTGCTGAAGAGCACGCCGCCGACCCCCAGGCGAATGCCCCTGAATGGAATGGAGCCGATGGCAAGGCCGATAACGATGGCCAGGCTCAGGGCAATGATGGCCTGGGCTATGCCGTGTCCGGTAAAAAGTTGCGTGAACCAAAGCATGACGGCTTTTCCTTAATGTAAAATGTGCAGCAAGCACACCGAACCTGTCGGGAATGCCGGATCGCGCAGAACCTGAATGCGCCGGCGGAAAGCATGCGCGCTTTTCGTGATAAACGAATCCTGACTTTTTATGCGGTCAAAGCTTCCGCTGGCGGAGCGTTTTTCCCATGAAAACGCGCTGGCCAGTGAACGCGCGCTGGCGTTTGGCATCGGGAAATCGCTGTTTATTCTAAAAGGGTATTCCTGTCGTCAGGCGAGTGTCAAGGGCAAAATACAGGCGCACAGGCGTGAGGGGCGGGGCGAGGCTTCGCCGCCACATCGGGGCAGCCGCGATTCACTTTTTCGCGGACAATTCCGCAAAAATCTTCGCGTAGCCGCACGGAACTTTTGCGGGCAGGCATTGGCCGCGCCTTGTTTCGGGCCTGTCGTCGGGCGATTCTCGCGGCGCGCTCAGGTCCCGGCGTCCGTCTTGCCGTAATGCTCCAGCCAGTCGCTGAGCAGTGCGGCCAGATAGGCGTCGCCCTCGGCATAGGCCTCGCGCCGCGCCCCCTGAACCAGCGCGCGTCGTGAAGGGCCGTCCGCTTGCGCGGCCCGCATGTCTTCCTCCAGGTCGCGCGCGCGTTGCGCCATCTGCTCGCGCAAGCCCAGCTTGCGCAGCAGGCGCAACAGGCGTTTTTTCACGTCCGCTTGCGAAAAAAAGTGCAAAGCGCGTTCTCCGATCATCCGGGCTTCGTTCCACCTTCCCCCAGCTTCCAGATGATCCATGAGCGACAGCCAGCCGCCGCGCCAGAGGGGCTCCCGCTCCAGTTGCGCGGCGCAGGCCGCCGCATCAAAGGACGCCCCGCTGAAGGCGGCGTCCAGTTCGCGCTCGCGCGTCTCTGGCAGGGCCAGCCAGCAGGACAGCGCGGGACCGATGCGCATCTCATAGCCGTCCAGACGGGCCAGACAGTGCATATCCGGCCGGATACTCCGCCGCCGACGCTGATAAAAAAGCGCGCCGTTCTGCAGGTCGTGCTCAAAACGGCCCGGCGTCTGACTGGTATGGTGGCAGAGCGCGCTTTCTCCGACCACCGTCAGCCTGTACCCCCGGTCGGCCAGCGCATAGCAGAGTTCCATATCTTCAAAGCCGTTCTGATAGCCCTCGAAAAATCCCCCGCATTCTGAAAAAAGCTGACGCCGAACCATCAGCGCCGCGCCGGTGATGGCCTGCAAGGGGCGTTTTTTGCGCAAGAGCGGATGGTTGCCGGGAAAGCGCTCGTAAATATGGCTGACCCTGAAAAAAGGTGAAAACATGATGCCACAGTGCTGGGCCGTGCCGTCGGGGTAGAGCAGCAGCGGCCCGGCCGCGCCCAGACGCGCATCCTCGAAGACGGCGCGCAGCGGCGGCAGCCAGTCCGGCGTGCAGGTGGCGTCATTGTTCAGAAAAAAGAGCAACTCGCCGGCGGCGGCGCGCGCGCCCAGATTGCATGCCTTGGCGAACCCCAGATTTTCCGGCAGGCGCAACGCCCTGAAATCAGCCCCCCAGAGGCTTTGCCCCAGGGGTTCAAGTTCACGGGCTGTGGCGTCTGTGGAGCCGTTGTCCACCACCAGCACTTCCAGGTTTTCGCCGCGGGAGCAATTTGCCAGAGAGCGCAGGCAGGCCGCCGTCATCTCCCAGAGATTCCAGGCCGGAATAATTACGGAAACGCGCATGACCACCTCGCTTTGGCCGCTCAGGCCGTGCTGCCCCGCTCCCGCTGGAATTTCCGGGCGGCGGCCGTGAAATTGGGAGCCCAGCACGGCACGGCGGGCGCGAAAATATGGGTATACGCGGCCCAGACCCGGCCCCGCGTCAGCCCGTCGCGAGCCGCGCCGTCTATGAGGCCCATGCCCTTGCCCCGCGTGAGTTCCAGGGCGCAGGGGGGCGCCTGCTTTTCCCAGCGGCAATGGGAATAGTGAAATTCATGCCCGCGCAGCGCCAGGCCCGGCGGAAAAAAAGGATTCTCCGCCCGCACCGTGCCCTGCACATAGCCCAGACCCTGCGGCCTGGCGCAAAAACGGGCCGTCACCGGAAAAACATTGCACATGGGCCAGAGCCGGCCCTCATGCTCAATGCCGCGAGACAGCAGCATGAAACCGCCGCATTCCGCATAGATGGGCAGCCCTTTTTCGGCCAGACGGGCCAGAAGGGGCAAACGCGGCGAACGGCTCAGCTCCGCCGCGCAGTCTTCGGGAAAGCCGCCGCCCAGGTACAGGCCGTCCAGGTTGAGCCAGGGGTCGGACGCGGCGGACGCCTCTTCGTGGCCGCCGTCCAGCAGGGAAAGGCGCACCAGTTCCGCGCCCGCTCGGGACAGGGCTTCGAGGTTTTCCTGATAATAAAACCAGAGCGCCGCGTCGCGCACATAGCCGATGCGCGGGGCCGGAAGCTCCGCCGGCGCGGGATTCTGACCGTCAGGGCCGGAGAGAACTTCCACGCCGCCTCCGGCGCTGTACGCCGCGCCATTCTGCGCCGCGCCCGGCAGCGGCGGCGCGGACCGGGCCGCCGACAGCACATCCGCAAGGTTCAGATGCTCACGCGCCAGAGCGGCCAGATCGTCCAGACGGCGCTGCGCGTCTTCGGCCAGAATGTCGCCGCGACTGGCAATGCCCATGTGCCGCTCAGGCAGCGGATTTTCCGTCAGGCGCGGCAACGCGCCCAGCACGGGCATATCCGTATAGGTTTCAAGGGCATGACGCAGCACGCGTTCATGCCGGGCCGAGCCCACCTGATTGAGCACCACGCCGCAAAAGCGGAGGCCCGCTTCGAAATTGAGCATGCCCTGAATCAGCGCGGCCGCCGTGCGGGTCATCTTGGTGCAGTCCAGACTGAGCAGGATGGGACAGGCCAGAACACGGGCCAGCTCCGCCGTGGAGCAGGAGCCCTCCACATCCAGGCCGTCAAACAGGCCCCGGTTGCCCTCCACCAGCCCCAGAACATCCCCCTCGCCGTCCGCCAGCGCGGTCATGGCGCGGATAAAAAGCGCGCGCAGCCCGGCAGGCGGCAAAAAAAAGGGGTCCAGATTGGTGGCCGGTCGCCCGGCTGCCAGAGCCAGCCAGGCCGCATCAATATAATCCGGCCCTTTTTTAAAGGGCCGAACCGCCACCCCGGCGGAAGACAGCGCCCGGACCAAGCCGAGAGAGAGCAACGTCTTGCCGCCCCCGCCGGACAGGGCGGACACGCAGAGCCGGGGCAAAGAGCGGGGACGTGCCGACACAGTGGGGGAAAGAGCGCCCATAAACCTCCGGGGGCCGTCGTTGCAAAAGACGAATTTTTTCCCTGGCCAGGCAAAAGCCCATTGAAAAGGGATTCAGATTGATGACACAAATCCCGCCTTGCGGTGTTTGCGCCGTCTGAGCCGCTCTGGCGGCTCAGACGGAAAAGCCCGAAAGTCAGTCTGTTACGACGCGGCAAAGCCGCGACCCGCCCCTGATTTTCGTGGCTGCTGACTTTTGTCAGCAGCCTCAGCTCCTTTTCAATGGGCTGAACGCCTAATGCTTGAAAGAGCGCTGGCCCGTAAAGACCATCGCCACCTGTGGCCGCGCCTCGTTGCAGGCCATGATCACTTCAGCGTCACGCAGCGATCCGCCGGGCTGGGCAATGGCCGACACGCCCTGGGCCACGGCCACATCCACCCCGTCGCGGAAGGGGAAAAAGCCGTCGGAAACCAGGCGCGAACCCGACAGACCGCCGCGCGCCTCGGCCGTGCGCGCCTCGATGTCGGCCAGCTTGTCGGCCAGGGCCGCATCCGTCGCGGCCTTCTGCTTCAGTTCGTACAGTGAAAGCCCCAGTTCGCGGAAAGCCAGCGTGTCGGCATACTTGGTATACGCCTTGTGCACTGCCAGTTCCACGCAGCCCACGCGATCCTGCTCGCCGGTGCCGATGGCAAGGGTGGCTCCGTCGCGGGCAAAAATCACGGAATTGGAGGTCACGCCCGCTTCCACGGCCCAGGCGAAGCGCAGATCGGCCAGCTCGGCCTTGTCCGGCGCGCGCGCCGACACTTCAAGGCCCTCTTTGTCGGATGCCGTGGCGGGCAGAAAGTCCGCGTCCGTCAGAATGCGGTTTACAAAAGATTTCTGCACGATGATGCCGCCGTCGGCCAGGCTCTTGATGTCCAGAAAGGCCGAACGCGTCAGCTCTTCCAGGCGGCCCAGACCGGGCAGTTCCATAATGCGCAGATTTTTGCGGCGTTTGAGAATCTCCACCGCGCCGTCCTCAAAGGCGGGGGCGGCCACCACTTCAAAGTAGCTGGCCGCCGTCATTTCGGCTGCCTCGCGGGTAAAGGGCCGGTTGACCACCACCGCGCCGCCGAAGGCCGCGATACGGTCACACCAGAAAGCGCGCTCCAGAGCCGCGGCCACGCCTTCGTCGGTCCAGGCCGCGCCGCAGGGATTATTGTGCTTGAGAATGGCGGCGGCAGGGCGTTCCGCAAGGTATTGCAGAATGTTGGCCGCGTTGTCCACATCCGTGAGATTGGTTTTGCCGGGGTGCTTGCCGGCCTGGATCATCTGGCTCTCGGTGAGGGCGGAAACGATGCCGTTGCCCGGCCCCCGCCAGCTCAGGCCCCCGCAGCTCAGCGAGCCCTGTTTCAGGGCGTAGAGCGCGGCGGGCTGATCAGGATTTTCGCCATAGCGCAGGCCCTTTTCCTCCTGATCCAGAGTCCAGACGCGCTTTTCGTAAACCAGTTTCTCCCCGCCCAGAATAATGGTCATCGTTTCGGGGAAAGCGTCCTTGCGGACGGTGCTGTACATGGCCTTGATATCCGACATGCTGCCTCCGATGTTGTGGCCGGTCGTGGAAGGAACCCGCATAGCACAAAACGCCCGACGGGGCCAGACCCGCCCGACCGTCCGCCGCGCCCGCGTTGACGAAGCGCGCGCAACAACATACAAACAGCCCACGGGCGCGGCTGCGCGCCCCGCTAGAACGGACGGCCATGACGCCGGTCCGGCACACCACGCCGCCCTGGAGGCCACATGGAAAAGCTGCTCGCCCGGCTGGCGCAACAACTGGACGCCATCGACGAAGCCTCGCTCATGTCGCTGTGGAGCAAATACGCCACGGCGGCCAGCCGCTTCGAGCCCACCAAGCGCTGGGAGGAATCGGCGCTGATTTTTTCGCTGATCCAGGCCAAACGCTGGAAAAACCAGTTGTTCAACTACCACTGGGCGCGACAGAGCCGTCCTGACGCGCAGGCCCCGACCGGGGCGCCGGAAAGTCTGGCGCCGGGTTTTGAGCTGGAGCCCGCGGAGGCGCCGACAGTCGGACGGCATGAGGCAAACGCGCGACGCTGCCGGGTGTTGGCCTTTCGCCCCGCCGTCGCCGATGACGAAGCCGACGCGACAAAGCGGGGCGAGCCGGATCAGCCCCGGTAAGCCGTCCTCCGCAAAAGGCGTGTTTTCGACCGGCATGGCCTCGCCGTCCCTCCGCTCCGGCAGCGGCCTCTTTGCGCCGCCGGCATTTGACTTGCCTTGCCATCCGGGGTAGGCATCACTACGGCTTTGCGCGCCGCGCCGCCCCGGGCGGCCCTACTGTTTCAGGGCGGTTGCCCCCGCGCGCGAGCCGCGGCGGATGCAGTCACATTACCGAAGCGGAACCACAGGCGGAACAGCGCGGTTTTCCGCTCACTGACGCAGCCGGCGGCGCATCGGCTCTGGGCCGACGCCTGCCGGTTTTCGGACAAGTCAGTATAACCAGACCGCCGAGGGCGGACTTTCAGGCAGGTGAAACCATGACGAATACGGTCATCATCGGCGCGCAGTGGGGCGACGAGGGCAAGGGCAAGATTGTGGACATGCTCAGCGCCCAAAGCCAGGTCATTGTCCGCTTCCAGGGCGGCAACAACGCCGGGCACACCATCAAGGTCAGGGGAGAGGAAACCATCCTGCACCTCATCCCTTCCGGCATTCTGCACGAGGGCAAAATCTGCCTCATTGGCAACGGCGTGGTGCTGGACCCGGCGGTATTTCTCAGCGAGGCGGATCACCTGGCGGCACGCGGCATTGACGTCTCCCCCGCGCGTCTGGGCATCAGCAGGAAAACCCATCTGATCATGCCCTACCACAAAAGTCTGGATAAAGCCCGCGAGGCCAAGCGCGCCGGGCACAAAATCGGCACCACGGGCCGGGGCATCGGCCCCTGCTATGAAGACAAGGCCGCCCGCGTGGGCCTGCGCGCCGGCGATCTTGCCAACCCCGCCCTGGTGCGCGAAAAGGTGCGCCATGCCCTGCTGGAAAAAAACATCCTGCTGCGCGATCTTTACAAATTCGATCCTCTGGACGAGGCGGCGGTCTGCGACGAGCTGCTGGGCCTGGCGCCGCGCCTGCTGCCCTACCTTACGGATGTGGAGGCCCGCGTCCACGAGGCCATGCGGGCGGGGCAGGATGTGCTCTTCGAGGGGGCGCAGGGCATTCATCTGGATATCGACCACGGCACATACCCCTTTGTGACCTCCTCCAACACCGTGGCGGGCAACGCGGCGGCGGGCTGCGGCGTGGCCCCGGCGGCCCTGAACCGCATTGTGGGCATCGTCAAGGCCTACACCACCCGCGTGGGTTCCGGGCCCTTCCCCACAGAACTGCTGGACGACACGGGCAGTTATCTGCGCACCAGGGGGCACGAATTCGGGGCCACCACGGGCCGTCCCCGCCGCTGCGGCTGGCTGGACGCCGTGGTGCTGCGCGAAACCGTGCGCCTCAACGGCCTCACGGACATTGCCCTGACCAAGCTGGATGTGCTTCAGAACCTGCCGGCGCTGCAAATCTGCGTGGCCTATGAGTATGAAGGCCGCCGCCTGGAATATCTGCCGCAGGAGGAAGGCGCGCTGGACAAGGTGACGCCCGTTTACGAAGAACTGCCCGGCTTTGAGGATGACATTTCCGAATGCGCTTCCTTCGGGGAACTGCCGGACACGGTGCAAGGCTACATCCGCCGCATTGAGGAACTCGCCGGCGTGAAAGTCTCCATGATTTCCGTGGGCGCGGACCGTCGCCAGACCATCGTGCGCTGAACCCGCGCCGGGCGGCAGCCATGAACGCGACCCTGCTTCCCGCTGTGGCCGACCCGGCCTTTGAGCGGCTCAAAGCCGTGCTGGACCGGCTGGGCGACGCTCCGCCCCAGGTGTTGCTGCTGGAGGGCGGCAGTGAAGAGCAGCGCCTGGATATGGCGCGTTACTGGGCCGCGCGCTGCAACTGCCCCCAGGCCGCAACCCGGGAGAACGGTTCGCCCTGTCTGGCCTGCCCGGTCTGCCTTCAGATCGCCTCAGGCGAATATCTGGATCTGGCGGCCTATGACGGACGCATCAGCAACCGCGAGGATGAGGAAAATCCCGGTCTTGTGCGCGCCTTCAGCATGCAGCGGGCGCGTGAGCTGAAAAGCCGCCTGCGCGACGCCCCGCACGGCCAGGGCCGCCGGGTGGTGCTGCTCATGGGCCTGGGCCTGAACCGCGACGAAGCGGCCAACGCCCTGCTCAAGGCCCTGGAAGAACCCTCGCCCACCACGGTTTTTGTTCTTCTGGCTCCGCAGCGTGAACAGCTTTTGCCCACCCTGACGTCACGTTCTTTCTGCCTGACCCTGCCCTGGCCTGACAGCCGGACGCGCGACGCGGCCCTGGCCCCCTGGGAAGAGGCGCTGGCCGCCTTTCTGCGCGACGGCCAGGGTTTTCTGGACAAGACCTCGGCACGGGGCGCCGTGGATCAGGCCCTGGCGGAACGCCTGCTGCTGGCCTGCCAGAAAGCCCTGAGCCGCGTGCTGGCCCACGAGGCCGAAGGCCCGCTGGACGCCGCTCTGGCCGCTCTGGACGCGCGTGGCCGGGCCGTGTGCGGCCGTTGGCTGGCCGAGGCGCAGGGCATGCTTCGCTACGGCGTCACGCCCGCCCGCGTGCTGGAGGCTCTGGCCGCGCGGCTTTTTGTGCTGCGGCAGGAAGAGACGCGGACGCCCGCCGCGTCAGCCCTTTCCCGCCAGAGCCCGTAGCGCCGGATGACTTGTCCGTCCGGCGCGGCGGCGTTCATGCCCCGCGCGTCAGACGAAGCCAGCCCCAGAGAGCCGCCCCGGCCGTCAGGCAGGAAAGCGCGCCCGCCGCCGTTACCGCTCCGCCCCAGAACGGCAGGGAGCAGAGCAGCATGGAAACACTGCCGCAAAGCAATGCCCCGCTGTTGATGAGCGCGCTCACCGCGCCATTGTCTCCCCGCACGCGCTGCATCAGCAGCACTGTGGACGGCGGCCGGATGGCGCTGCCGCAAAAGCTTATGAGCGCGTACAGCAGGGCGAAAGCGCACGGCCCGCTGTCGCCAAGGAGCAACAGCAGCCCGCCGGCCAGACAGACCAGCAGCAGGTGGGCGGCAATGACCGCGTTTCTCCTCCAATGCCGGAAAACACGCATGTGCAGCAGGGGCCCCAGCAGGCTCATGCCCGCGTTGAAGGCGAAAAACCAGCTGTATTCCTGCGCGGACAGACCGAAGCGATTCTGAAAAACATAGGGAGAAACCGCCAGATAGGCCATGAAAGGCATGCTCATGGCGGAAAAAAGCAGGAGCGGCGCGGCAAAACCCGGCGCGCGCAGAACCACGAAAACGCGCCCCAGCGCGCGCAGAACCGGGCCCTGTACGGCAACGGCGCGGGTTTCCCGCAGGGCCAGGCCGCCGGCCAGGGCCAGCAGGCCGCACGCGCCCAGGCACCAGAAAATGCCGCGCCAGTTCGTGAGCAGCAGCAGGCCGCCGCCGGCCACCGGGGCCAGCATGGGGGCCAGGATGGTCACGGTCTGAATCCAGGTGACGACCTTTTCCATGGGCTTGCCGCGCAGAATGTCCTTGACCACGGCCAGGGACATGGCGCTGACCGCCCCGCTGCCCACAGCCTGAAGACCGCGCCAGAACAGCAGCGGCCCGATGGAAGCGGCCAGGGCGATGCAAATGCTGGACAGGACGTAAAGCGCGCTGCCGGCCAGCAGAACGGGCCTGCGGCCGTATTTGTCGCTGAGCGGCCCCCAGACCAGCATGGACAGGGCAAAGAGCAGCAGAAAGCTGCTTACGGTAAGGCTGACCAGACTGTAAGAGGTGTTCAGGGCTTCAGCCATACGCGGCAGGGCGGGCAGGCACATGTCTGTGGACAGCGGGGCGAAAGCGCCCAGAAAAGCCAGATAGGCCATCAATCGTCGATTGCCCCAGGCGAAGAATACGCGTCTGGACATGCGGCCTCCTCCGCGCCCCGCCCGCAACTGGGCCGGAACACGATGCGCAAAACAGACAAAAAAGCTCCCGCCACGAGGGGAGCTTTTTTGTCATGCAGGTTTTCCGAAAAAAGCTGTCGACGACGCCCGCGCGGGGCGCTATTTCCACAAGTTGCCGTATTTGGCCGCTATGCCGTCAGTGCGCTCCACCAGTTTGTCCACCAGGGCGTCCAAATCGTCATAATTGACCGTGCCCACTTCCCTGGCCAGCAGATAACCGAGATAGCCCTTGCCCTGGCTGAACACCCAGCACACCCCGTACACCGACCCCACGCCGGGGCGGCCCGGAAATTCCGGGGCGGTGCTCACCAGCAGGCGCAGCTTGGGCGCATCCTTTTCTTCATCATCATTGAGCGTGAACAGGTTGCTCTGGTTGAAGCGCTCCTTGAGCCTGGTGCCCAGACGCGCCCCGATGCTGTCCGTGCCCTCAAGCTGCACGCTGACCACGGAAACGCGATCCGCGCTTTTTTCCGGCCTGTCCTGTACGGGTTTGCCCGCCTGCGGGGCGGCGGCCGAGGCGTTGCCCGCCAGGGTCAGAATGCAGACAACAGCCAGAATGCGGAAAATATTTTTCATGTATTTTTCCCTCAGAAAAGCAAAAAGCCATGATCAGCCCGCCATGCCGGGAAGAAGTCGGCATAATTTGGGCACGCTTGCATGTGGCGACTCTACACAATCTTTAGAAAAAGTCCAAGGGGTGGGAGGGCTTTTCAGGCGGTAAGCGCATGCGATTGAAATTTATTCATAATTCGGCCAGGAGCTGACGCATGAAGGCCATTCGCCCCAAAAGCTTTTTGGGCTTCAGTTCCGGCGCTTTTCGCGCCGCGCCGGGCTTTCGTCCGGCGTGAGAAGCCATTTCATGTGAATCATGGAATGACGCCTGCAAAAAATCAGCTTCATTCCTCATGGAAGCTCCGTCCGCTAAAAGCCGCCTTGCGTCAGACGAGACGCCGGGGCCGCGCCCGCCATGTCCTTTTCACGCGAGCTTGCCCCGGAGGCCCCGCCCCGCTCTTGAGCCGCGCGCGCGGAAAGGCTACACTGCGCCAATTCTTCCTGAGCGAAATTCATCCGCAAGGAGTGACCCCACCATGCAGCGCACACTCATCATCGACGCCCTCAACGCCGAAAGGGCGCGCGACGACATCACCCTCTGCGGCTGGGTGCGTACCCGCCGCGACGCCAAGGGCTTTTCTTTTGTGGAGCTCAACGACGGTTCCTGCCTGGCCAACATGCAATGCATTGTGGACGAGGGAACCGAGGCCCACGCGGCACTGGGCGGAGCCAACACGGGCGCGGCCCTGGCCGTGAGCGGCGAGCTGACGCCCTCGCCGGGCAAGGGCCAGAAATGGGAGGTGCGGGCCAAGAGCGTCACGGTCTTCGGGCTGGCCGACCCGGCAAGCTTTCCCCTGCAGAAAAAGCGCCATACCGACGAATTTTTGCGCGGCATCGCCCATTTACGCGCGCGCACCAACAAGTACGGCGCGACCTTCCGCATCCGTTCCGAGGCTGGGCGCGCGGTGCACGACTTTTTTCATGGGCGGCGTTTCGCCTGGGTGCACACGCCCGTGCTCACCGGTTCGGACTGTGAAGGCGCCGGCGAGATGTTCCGCGTGACCACCCTTGCGCCGGGTGAAAAAAACGCGGGCGGCGACTTTTTCAACCGCCCCTGCAATCTCACCGTCTCTGGCCAGCTGGAGGCCGAAGCCCTGGCGCTGGGCCTGGGGCGGGTCTACGCCTTCGGCCCCACCTTCCGCGCGGAAAATTCCAACACGCCGCGCCATGCCGCCGAATTCTGGATGATTGAACCCGAAATGGCCTTTGCGGATCTCGCGGACCTCATGGAACTGGGCGAAAGCCTTACCCGTCACGTCGTAGAGCATGTGCTGATCCGCTGCGAAGCGGATGTGAAGCTTTTTGACAATTTTGTGGACAAGGGCCTGCTGGATCGCCTGCGCGGTCTGTTGCGGCAGCCCTTCGCCCGCGTGCCCTATGCCGAGGCCATCCATATTCTTGAGAACAGCGACCGGGAGTTTGCCTTTCCCGTGACTTTCGGCGTGGACCTGCAAACCGAGCACGAGCGCTATCTGGCCGAAGAGCACTTTCAGCGGCCGGTCATCGTTTATGATTATCCCAAGGAAATCAAGGCGTTCTACATGCGTCTCAATGACGACAACGAAACTGTGGCGGCCATGGACATACTGGCGCCGCGTATCGGCGAGCTCATCGGCGGTTCCCAGCGTGAGGAACGCCTGGATCTCCTGGAGGCCCGCATCCGCGAGCTGGGGCAAAAACCTGAAGACTACTGGTGGTATCTGGATTTGCGGCGCTTCGGCAGCGTGCCGCACGCGGGCTTCGGTCTGGGTTTCGAGCGCCTGCTGATGCTGCTCACGGGCATTACCAACATTCGCGACGTGATTCCCTTCCCGCGCACGCCGGGCAATCTGGAGTTTTAGGGGCAGCCCCTGCCAACGCGCCGGGGTTTGGGTTGCGGGGCCTGTGCAATGCCGCAATGATTTAAAAGGGCTTTTAGGCGCTGGCCGCGTCAGCGGGTGATTCTTGCCGGCGCGAAAATGTTTTAGCGCCGGCGGATGGAAAATAAGCAACAATGGACAAATCCCCCGGCAAAAGCCGGGGGACGCCCAAAGCTTGACCCAACGCCTCTGGCGAGGCCTGAACCCGGAGCGTTTTGCATTGAAAATATTCGCCGGCCAGAACCCCAAGTTCTGACCCGCGGTCTTCACGCCTCCATCGGGGCTGACGCCGCAAGTGCAGTGCGGCGGCTCCGATGTGGCGGCGGAATTTCGCCCCGCCCGGCTCCGCAGAGCGTTTCATGCGCAAAAGGCCCTAGGGCGCGGGCCTGTCCGCGACGCTCTTGCGCGTCAGTGCCCGGCGTCGTTCCCGCGCCAGGGCGCGCAAATCCGCCACATTGTCGCTTTCGTCCATGATTTCGCTGCCCAGAATTTCCTCCAGCACATCCTCCAGGGAGACCACGCCGGCCAGACCGCCGTATTCATCCAGCACGGCAAAAAGGTGCACGCGAGCCTTGAGCAGCTCGCGCAGCAGCAGATCCAGCCTCTGGCTTTCCTGCACGAAGTGAAGGGGGCGCATGATCCCGGACAGGCGGACAGACTGCTTGCCATCCCTGACGCAGCGGCCCAGGGTGCGGCGCTCCACCAGACCCACCAGGTCCTCGTTGTCCTCGCCGTAGACGGGAATGCGGCTGAAGTGCCAGATGCGCGGATCCTTGTAGGCTTCTTCCACTGTCATATCCTCAGGCAGGGAGAAGACCACGGTACGCGGGGTCATCACTTCATGCACGCGCTTTTGATCCAGAGCCAGGACGTTGCGAATGAAGTTCTCCTCATAGGGCTTGATCCGTCCGGCCTGACGCGAAAGGCTGGTCACGGCGCAGATGTCATCCTCGGAAATCTGCGGCGCGCTGGATGGCGGGGAGAGCAGGCGGGTGAGCAGGCCCGTGAGCCAGAGTACCGGCGACAGCAGTCTGACCATTACGTTCAGGGGCCGCGCCAGGGCTCCGGCCAGCGGCGTGGCGTAGGCCACCCCCAGGGTTTTGGGCACGATTTCGCCAAACGCCAGAATCAGAATGGTGAAGCCCAGAGCGAAAAGCGCCATGTGCTCCGAGCCAAAAGCCGCCAGAAAGGCCGCTCCCGCGATGGTGGAGCCGGCGGTATTGGCCACGGTGTTCAGGGTCAGAATGGCGGCAATGGGTTTGTCCACCTCGGTGCGCATTTTGTAGAGCAACTCGCCCGCAGGGCGACCCATGCGGCGCAGGCGTTCAATGGCGGACCAGGGAACGGCGTACAGAGCCGCCTCGGTGAGCGAACAGGAAAACGAAACCAGAACGGCTATGCCGACGGCCAGGATAAGGGTGAGCATGATGCGGCATCCTGCTGCGGGTTGCGAACCTGCCCTGACGGCCCGAAAGAGCGCCGCAGGCTGGCCCGTATTATATGGATAAACTATATCTCGACGGAACGGCCTTGGCAATTGCCGCCCGGGCAACCAAGGGAGGGGAAAAGAAGCGAGAGAAAAAACGCCTGACGCCAGGCGGCTTGAGGGCGGCAGCCCATAGCCGCGAGACTTTCTGAAAACCGGTGGCGCGGCATAGTGTCCTTGTCGTCAACCATGAGGGGGAAAGCATGTCGCAAGCCGCGCACGGCAGGCATGACATCGCTGACAGAGTGTGGGAAAAACCAGAACCGCTTTTTCCGGTTCTTCCGGGAGGGGCGGGAGGCTATAAATGCCGCCCTGGGGATTATGCGCCCCGGCGCGCCTTGCCGCCTTGAAAGAATGGCCTGGAATTACGACAAGATATGCTAAAAATACGCTGTCATTTCCTGACGCCATGCATGGCAGGCGCATTTTTTCTGGGCTTCAATCTCGTGGCCATACGCCAGAGGACAGTCCCATGACTTTTCATACAGCCAGAACTCAGGGGCACGCCGGGGTTGACGCCTGGCGCGCTCTCGGTTTGTTGGCGGCTTTGCCGTTTATTTTGCTTGTCCTGCCGACAGGCCGCGTTTATAGTAAACCATGTCTTCTGTAACGGAACTTTGGCAAGCCCTGCGGCGGCATCGCCGCCTTCAGCGCTTCTGGGGCGGGTGCAGCGCCGTGCTGCTGGCGACGGCCCTGCTGGGGCTGCTCGACGGCGTGCAGGCGCTGATGCGTCTGGGTTCGGATCATCTGGAAATGCTGCCCGGCGCTTCTGAAACCATTTCCGGCCCCTGTCCTTTCAAAAATCCTCTCAGCAGCGACATAGAGGCGCGTTTTACGCCTGAAAACGCTCCTCTTTATTTCAGCCTGGAAGGTTTTTTCGCCGGCTACTGGTTCGGCAACGGCATGTGGCGCGGCGAAGTGCGGGCCGAGCCGGACGCCGGGCCGGGCCGTTACGCGTTGCGCGTCGTCTTCAAGGGGGCCGCCGCACAGAGCGCGCAGAAATATGTGGTGGCGCTCTGGCCCGACGAGGCATCCCGGCGGGCGGCTTCGCCTTCCTGGATTCGTCGCGTCACGGGCTGGAACGCCTTCATCACGGCCGCCCTGTTCGGCTGCCTGGGCATTCTCTGTGGCCTGGGCACCTATCTGCTGGGCCGGCGCTGCTTTCGCCTGCTGGCGGCGCTGGGCTGCGCCGAGGTTTTCCGCGTCAGCGCGGGCGGCGCGCCCCGCCGCATCTGGTGTCTGGCTTCCGCGCCCGGCGCGCCCCGCCCCGGCGATGTTCGCCCGGTTCTGGACGACGCCGGGCAGCCCCTGGGCGACGCTCGCGCGGAAAAAGCCCACAAGGGCGTGCTGGAACTGGTCATGCTGGACAACGCGTCCGTGCTTCCCGGTTGTCTGGTTTGCCTGCGCCCCGACGTCGTTTCCCGGCCCCAGGCGGGCGGACGCGACTGACGGGCCGCGCCCGTCCTGCTCTTGCCGCCTGTGGGGCCATAGGCTATGCTGTGACGGAAGAACAAGGCCCATTCCGGGCCGCTTCAAACAAAGGCGGCTTGTTTCATGTCCCAACTCTGTCCTTGCGGCAGCGGCCTGCCCCTTGCGGACTGTTGCGGCCCCTATCTTGACGGCAAGGCCTGGCCGCATAGCGCCGAAGCGCTGATGCGTTCGCGCTATGCGGCGTATGCGCTGGGGCGTTATGACTGGCTGGTGGAGAGCACACACCCCGATTTCCGCGCGGAAATTTCCGCTGAAAAACTGGCGGAGCAGGGGAGGGACGTGCGCTGGCTTCGCCTGGAAATGGGCCAATGCGCGAATGACGCGCCCGTGGGTGAAAATGGCGAACATTACGATATTGTTGAATTTCGCGCGTTCTATGAATTGGATGGCATCCCCCGGCAGTTGGGCGAGAAAAGTTTTTTCCGGCGCAAGGACGATAAAATCTATTATGTGGACGGCGTGGCCCTGCGCCCGGCGGCGTACCGGCGGCCCGAACCCAAGGTGGGACGCAATGATCCCTGCCCGTGCGGCAGCGGCAGGAAATACAAGAAATGCTGCGGGGCGGCGGCTGAATAAGCATGGGCAGAAGCGGCGCCATAGCGCTTATCCGGCAATTTTGTCTGGAATGCCAGGGGGCGTCCTCCCGATCGGTGCGTTCCTGCCCTGACGCGCGGTGTCCCTTATGGGGCTGGCGGCTGGCGGCCTTGCCCGGCGAAACGCCCCCGACCCCGGAGGAGGACGCCGTGCGGGCGGCCTTGCGCGCCGTGCGGCGACAATGCATGAACTGCGCGGGCAACCGGCGCGAAGTGCGGGCCTGTCAGGCGCGTGAGAGCTGTCCGCTCTGGCGCTGCCGTTTCGGCGTGCGTCCGCGAACCTACAGGGCCGTGCGCCGCCGTTTTTTCGCGCCCAAGGCCCTGCGGCTTTTCTGACCTTGTTTTCTGTATGTCTTCAGGCCAATCCGTTACGCGGGAGGTGCGTCATGTCCCATAATCTTGAATGGTCCAGAGCGTATACAGGCCGTCTGCCAGAGGCGGCGGCCGCGGCCTGCGCGGCCCGGAGCGCGGAGCTGGCGCAACGCCTGTCTCGTGAGGCGGCCGCCGGCGAATTGCCTTTTCTGACCATGCCCTATCGCGCCAGGCTGGAAGCGGCGCTGGAGCCGCTGGTTCCGCGTCTCAGGGCCTTCAGGCACATGCTGGTGCTGGGCATTGGCGGTTCGGCCCTGGGCGCGCGCGCCATGCAGCGGGCCTTTGCGCCGGGGCAGGACGGTCCGGCTCACCAAGGGCCCTGGCTCTGGATTGCGGACAATGTCTGCGCCGAACAGTTCGAAGCCCTGCTCGGCAAGCTTGACGCCGCTGAAACAGTTGTGGTCTGCATCAGCAAATCCGGCGGCACCATTGAAACCCTGGCCCAGTACTTTCTTGTGCGCGACTGGCTCAAGACCTCACTGGAGGAAAGCTGGCGGGAACGGATGATTGTGGTGACCGACGAGCGCAAGGGCTATTTGCGCGAGGAAGCCGCGCGGCACGGCCTCACGGCCCTGGAAGTGCCGGATTATCTGGGTGGCCGCTATTCCGCCCTGTCCGCCGTGGGGCTGCTGCCCGCCGCTTTTCTGGGCATCGACTGGCGGGCTCTGCTGGACGGCGCGGCCGATGTGGCCCGCCCCCTGGCGGAACATCCCGACAGCATCGGGCGGCATCCATCCTTCGCGCTGGCCTGCTGGGCCAAGGCCCTGGAGGATCATGGCTACAGTCAGTTGATTTTTTTCTGCTACATTCCGCAATGGGCCGCCTATGGCTCATGGTTTGCGCAGCTCTGGGCGGAAAGTCTGGGCAAGGAAGGCCAGGGCAGCATGCCGACGCCGGCCACCGGGGTGACGGATCAGCACTCCATCAACCAGATGTTTCTGGACGGCCGCAGGGACAAGGGCTGCCTTTTTCTGACCAGCCGCGCCCAGCCCCAGGGCCGCTCGTTTGGCATGGATCTGCCCGAACAATGGTCCTGGCTGCGCGGCAAGCCGTTCGGCAGCCTGCTGGAGGCCGAGGCGCTTGGCACACGCATGGCCCTGTGCAAGAGCGGCGTGCCTCTGGTGCATATAGAGATGGGCGATACCGGGCCTCGCGCCGCCGGCTCACTGATGATGCTGCTGGAGGCGACCACAGTGTTCACCGGCTGGCTCATGGGCATCAACCCTCTGGACCAACCGGCTGTGGAGCTGGGCAAGCGCCTGGCCAACACCCGTCTGGGCGCGGCAGGTCATCCGCAGGAAGAGGCGGATTTGGCCGCATATCTGGCTGCGCCGCAATGCAGGCAGGGTTTTTAGAGCGCATTGCCTTTGAAAAAGGCATGAGCTTCCGGAGACCGCGGGGGCGGGCGCCCACGCCGGAAGGCTTTTGCATCCGTCCAGCCGGGAGGGCGACCCCGCCGCCGTTGAAGGCGTCGCCCAGGCGGTCTGTGCCGTGTATCTGAACCGTTGAGGTCATGAAGGAAAATCTGGCCTGGTATGCGCGACTGGGCTATGCCGAACGTCACAGACGGGCGGAAAAAGGCCGCCGCGTGCGCCTCGTCAAAACGCTTGTGTGACGCCGTTTTTCGTTTTCGCGGCCCTGCGGATATGTCAGGGCTTTCGGCATGTCGTCCGAGGCCCGCAACGCCCTTCAGCTTTGAGCATTGTATGGCTAATCTTTCCAGAGAGGCGTGTATGAGCCAGCCAAAGCCGGCGGAGCCGGAAAACAGCGACTGCCGCCGGCAGGAAGCGCCCGTGGAAAGCGCCCTGCCCCTGAGCTATGCCCGCACGCTGTCCTGGCTGTCGCTGGGGGTCATTCTGCTGACCAGCCTTGGACTGTCCTTTTTTATTTCCAATTCAGCGCGCGAAACGCTGCTGACCCGTCAGGAAGATTTTGCGCGGCTGCTGGTGGAAAATCTCAACAGCCAGATTTTCCGGCGCTTTGCCCTGCCCACCATTCTGGCCAACGGGCGCATCGCCCTGCGCCAGCCCGCCCAGTACGAACGACTGGATCAGGTGGTGCAGTCCGTGATTCACGGGCTGCCCGTGGAGCGACTGCGCATCTATGACTTTTCGCGTCTGGTGGCCTATTCCACCAGAAAGGAAGACCTGGGCCGGGCGGGCCTCTCGCCGCCCAATCTGGACGACGTGCTGCACGGCGCGGTGCCCAAATCTGAGATCATTTCCAGCATGCCGGCCTGGCAGGCCCCTTTTCGGATGCCGTTGCGCGAGGGGGCCTTTGTGCTGCGCGTGCTTTACCCCCTGCGCGGCGAAACCCTGCGCCCCGGCGAGCAGGCCCCGGTCATGGGCGCGCTGGAGCTTACTCAGGACATTACCGGCGACTATGAACAGGTGCTGACCTTTCAGGGCATCATTGTGGTCATGTGCCTTTTGTCTTCGGTGATCCTGTTCGGCCTGCTGCTGATGCTCATCCACCGCGCCGAGCGCATTCTGGCCGAGCGCATGCACAAAAACCGGCTGCTGGAAAACGAGCTGCACAACAATGAAAGGCTTGCCGGCATGGGGCGGGTGGTGGCCAGCATCGCCCATGAGATACGCAACCCCCTGGGCATCATCCGTTCCAGCGCGGAACTGCTCCAGCGCCGTACGGACAAGGCCGACGCGGGCACTTCGCGCATTCTGGGCGCCATTTATGACGAGTCGGTGCGTCTTTCCCAGACGGTCAACGATTTTCTGGACTACGCCCGTCCGCGCCAGCCCCGCCAGAGTCTGACGGACGTGAATCTGGTGCTGGATCAGGTGCTGGCTTTTCTGGAAGGCGAACTGCGCCGCCATGCTGTGGCCGTGGAGCGCGAGACCGCGTCCGGCCTGTTCGTACGCGGGGACAAGGATTTGCTGTACCGGGCCTTTTACAATATTCTGGTTAACGGTCAGCAGGCTATGGACGGGCCGGGCATTATGCGGATTCGCGGCTGGCTGGAGCCGGGGCAGGGCAAGGGCTCGGGCCGCGTGCGCCTGGAATTTCTGGATTCCGGGCCGGGTTTCGACAGCGCAGTCCTGCCCAATCTGCTGGACCCCTTCTTCACCACCAAGGAGGGGGGCACGGGCCTTGGCCTGCCCATCGTCCAATCGATCATCGCCAGTCACGGCGGTCAGATCGAACTTGAAAACGGCCCCGAAGGCGGGGCGCTGGCGCGGGTGCTCCTGCCCGCCGCCGACCCGGAAGCGCCCGAGGTTCAAGATGAGTGAGAAATCGCATATTCTGGTTCTGGACGACGAAAAAAACTATCTTCTGGTTCTTCAGACCCTGCTGGAGGACGAGGGCTATACGGTCACGGCCATCAGCGATCCGGAAACAGCCCTGGCTTTTCTGAATGAAAGCGAAGTGGATGTGGTGGTGACGGACATGAAGATGCCCAAGGTCACCGGCCGCGAGGTGCTGCAACGGGTCAAGAAGACCTGGCCGCATATTCCCGTGCTGATCATGACGGCCTTTGGCTCCATCGAAAGCGCGGTGGAGGTGATGAAATACGGGGCTTTCGATTATATCACCAAGCCCTTTTCCAATGACGAGTTGCTGCTCTCCATCCATAACGCCGCAGAGCTTGCCCGCGCCCACCGTCAGTACCGGCTGTTGCAGGAGGTCATGGAAGAGCGCTACGGCGTGCACAAAATCGTGGGCCGCAGCCGGGCCATACGCGATGTGCTGGTCATGGTGGAGCGCGCCGCGCCCAGCCGCTCCACCGTGCTGATCACCGGAGAATCGGGCACCGGCAAAGAGCTGGTGGCCCGCGCCATCCACTACGCCAGCCCCCGCAAGGACAAGCCCTTTGTTTCCGTGAACTGCATGGCCCTGAACCCCGGCGTACTGGAAAGCGAATTGTTCGGCCATGAAAAAGGCTCTTTCACTGGCGCGGTGGCCATGCGGCGCGGCCGTTTTGAGCAGGCTGACGGCGGCACGCTTTTTCTGGATGAAATTGCCGAGCTGACGCCGGATCTTCAGGTGAAGCTGCTGCGCGTGCTGCAGGAACGCCGCTTCGAGCGCGTGGGCGGGGGCGAAGAAATTGAGGTGGACATCCGTGTGGTGGCGGCCACCAACAAAGACCTGGCCGCTCTGGTGGAAAAGGGCGTCTTTCGCGATGACCTCTATTACCGCCTGAACGTGGTTCAGATTCCCCTGCCGCCCCTGCGGGAACGGCGGGAGGACATCCCCCTGCTGGTGGCTCATTTTGTGGAAAAGGTCATCGCGGACAACAACATGCCGTCCAAGACCTTCAGCACCGAAGCCCTCAATTATCTCACCGGTTACGAATGGCCGGGCAACATCCGCCAGTTGGAAAACGTGGTGGAAAGCTGCCTGGTGCTGGTGCCGGGCTCAATCATTGAGGTGGACAATCTTCCGGCGGAAATCCGCGACGAGGAATCCCAGTTCAAAAGCGCTGTGGATCTGCTGCCCGTGCAACTGGACCTGGCCGACACGCTGGAAAAGATTGAGGCCGCCCTGATTCGCCGGGCGCTGGTGCGCGCCGATCTGGTGCAGGTCAAGGCGGCGGAGTATCTGGGCATTTCCAAAAGCCTGCTTCAGTACAAGCTGAAAAAATACGGCATTACCGGGCATTGACGTCAGCCCCGCTGCCGTGCGGCTGTTTGGAAAGCGGCGTTTTGCGCAATGCCGCGATGGTCGGAAACGGGCTTTTCGCGCCGCGCCGGACTCCCCCCGGCGCTGGAAGTCGTTTCATGCGAATTGTGAAATGCCTTCCAGTGTCTAATTGCAAAAATTCCGCGCGGAATTTTTGCGGGATCGTTGGCGGAAAAACGTGGTTTTTCGCGAATGAACCCGGCTACGCCGCCGCAAAACCCTTGCGGGTTTTGCGGTGTCTGCCTGCAAAAGCAGACACTGGACAAGCGACCCTCCCGCACCTACACTGTATAGATGAAGCAGATGCAGCAAAATCTGGCTCTCGCGCGCGGCGATCTGATGGAGATGGAAAGCCTGCTGTGCGGCGGTCTGGCCGCTTTTTTTTCGTTCAGCGGGCATGCCCTGTATTTTCCCACGCATGATGCGCCGGACGCGCCGCAGCTTTTGCCGCGTGAGCGGCGTCTTTTGCTGCCGCTGGTCTGGCGGGAAAAAACGCTGGGTGTGCTTATGCTGCACGGCGTGCGCGCGCGCGAAATCCGCCCCCTGCTGTCCGTGCTGCCGGCCGTGGTCGCGCTCTGCCTGGAAAATCTGGCCCGCGTCAGGGCCGCGCGCACGGACGCGGTCACCGGCCTGGCCACGGAAGACGTCTTGTTTGCGCATATGGAGGATGAGGCCGCGCGGGTGCGCGCCCATCTGGACGATCCCGCCCGGCCAGACGACAGGCCGGCGCCGCTGCACCGTTTGTGCATGGGGCTTGTGGTGCTGCGTCTGCGCAATGGTGAGGAACTGGCCCGGCAGGCAGGCTTTGCCTTTGGCGAGGCGTTTTTGCGCCGTGTGGCCGATGCCTGCCGTTCCGCCCTGCCGTCAGACGTGCTGGCCGCCCGTGTGGGGCGCCATGAGCTGGCTCTGCTGCTGTCCGCCAGCGGGCGCGGGGCCTGCCGCAAGCTGGCCCGCGCGGCCCTGAACCGCATGGAAGCCGTGAACCTGCCCGGCCCTCTGACGAGACAGCCCATGCGCCCCTTGCTCTGCGCCGGCCACGCGCTTTATCCCCAGGATATGCAGGGGCCGGAACTGGTGCTGCCCATGTTTGAGCAGGCGCGCCTGCTCATGGCCCGCGCCCGTCTGGCCGCCGATGTGGCGGCGCAGGGGCGGAGCGGGGCGGGCGTCGGCGGCGAAAGCCGCATCATGCCCTTTGCCCGCATTCTTCAGGATGGCGGCGTTGTGCTGGAAAATCTGCCTCTGGGCCGCCTGCGGGTCAGCCTGGGCCGCCAGACCAAGGCCCGCGAGGGGCTGCGTTTCGCGGTCAGGGGCGCGGACGGGGCGTCCAGGGGTGAGGTCGTGCTCCTGCAGGTGCGCGAACTGGATGCCGTGGCCGAAATTTTGCATCTGGAGGACGCGCTTCGGCTTCCAGAGCCGGGCGACAGCCTGGCCCTGCTGGACAGTCTGCCCGCCCTGAGCCCGCCGGATATGGAAAGCGCCCTGGAAGACGCGGCGGGCGCTTTCGCCGGGGTCGGATCGGATAACCGGGAGGAAGCGGGCGTCGCGCCGCAAGCGGAAGGGCCTGACGCGCCCCCAAAAGCTTCGGCGCGCATTCCGGCCCCCGCCGCGCCGGAAGAAGGCGGCAAGCGCGGGGGGGATGGCGCTCTGTACGGGCACGGCGACTTTTTGAATCGCTTCAGCCGTGAGCGGGAACAATGCGCGCGTTTCACGCTGGCCATTGTGCGTCTGGTTCAAAGCGGCGAGGGCGTCTGGGGCGTCGCGCGCGAACCGGAACAGGGCATGCGCAAGGTTCTGGAGCTCTGGCGCGCGCTGTCCGCCCCTGTTACGCTCCAGGCCGCGCCGCCGGAAAGCGGAGACGTGGCGGCCTTTGGCGGACGCTATGGCAGCAACAGCCTGATGTTTTTTCACCCCGGTCGCGCCGCCGAGGAGCTGCTGCCCGCATATGCGCGGCTTTGCGCCGGTCTGGGGAAATACGGTCTGGAGGCCGCCGCCGGGCTGGCCGGATATCCCTTTCTTCAATTCCGCAAGGCGGAAATGCAGGACTGCGCGCTCAAGGCATTGGAGTACGCGCTGCTGCTGCCCGAACCCAAGGCGGGCGTCTGCAATTCGCTGGCTCTGAACATCAGCGCTGACCGGCGCTACAGCCTGGGCGACGTCTTCGGCGCGGTGGAAGAGTACAAACTGGCCCTTCTGGCTGACAAAACCAATGTCATGGCCTGGAATTCCCTGGGCGTGTGCATGGCGGCCCTGGGCCGCCAGCACGAGGCGCGCCGTCATTTTCTGGAGGCCCTCAGGCATAGGCCGGATGAGGCGCGGGCCGCGCAGATATGCTACAATCTGGGCACGGTCTGCCAGAACCTGGGCGAACGACGGGCCGCGGCCCGCTATTACCGCCAGTGCGTCAAGACAGCGCCGGATCATCTCTTTGCGCATATCCGTCTGGGCCAGCTTTGCGAGCAGGCTGGCCGCCGCGGCGAGGCGCGGCGTTTCTACGAACAGGCCGCGGCCATTGAAGACGCCAGACCCGACGCGCCCAGTCTGGCCCGGCGGCATCTGGCCCGCGTGGCCGCGCGCCAGCGGCGGGGCGGCGAGGCGCGGGAACTGCTGCATGAGGCCCTGCTGCGCAACCCCAACGACGCGGCTGCCATGCTGCTGCTGGCCAAAATTTATCTGGACGGCAATGAAGACCCGGCTATGGCCGAACTGCTGGCCCGCAAAAGCGTGGGGCTGCACGACCGGCCAGAGGCATGGCAGACGCTGGCCCGCGCCCTGCGCGCGCTTGAGCGTGAAGAAGAAGCCCGCGTGGCTGAGGCGCGCGCGCTGCTGGCCTGAGACCTCCGGCATGCCGCCGCGGGGCTTTCTTACACGTCGAAGAGCATCTCCAGGTCTTCTCTGGTCAGGGATTTCCAGGTTTCCTGACCGGGAATGATGGCTTCGGCCACGCCGCGCTTGGCCTCCTGAAGCTTGAGAATTTTTTCCTCCACCGTGTTCTGGCAGATCAGCTTGTAGGAGAATACCTGGCGGGTCTGGCCGATGCGGTGGGTGCGGTCTGTGGCCTGGCTCTCCACAGCCGGGTTCCACCAGGGGTCGTAGTGGATCACATAGTCGGCCGAGGTCAGGTTCAGGCCGGTGCCGCCCGCCTTGAGCGAAATCAGGAAGATGGGAATGTCCGGGCTGTTGTTGAAGCGGTCCACCTGATCGAAGCGGTCTTTGCTGGCCCCGTCCAGATAGCAGAAGGGCACCTGCGAAAACTCCAGCCATTGCTTGATGATCTGAAGCATCTGCACAAACTGGGAGAAAACCAGCACCTTGTGCCCGCCCTCCACGATTTCCATGACCATATCCTTGAAGGCGTCGAACTTGCCGGAAGGCAGGTTGTTGGAAAAACCGGGCAAATCCATCTTGAGCAGGCGCGGGTGACAGCATATCTGACGCAGCTTGAGCAGGGCGTCGAGGATGGACATCTGGCTTTTGGCCAGACCTTTCTGATCCACGTCGGCCAGCACCTGGGCGCGCAGCTTGCGGGCCAGGGCGGCATACAGCTCGGCCTGGGCTTCCTCCAGGGCGCAGCAGGTGACGCTTTCCACCTTGGGCGGCAGATCCCTGGCCACCTCCGCCTTGGTGCGGCGCAGGATGAACGGCCGCACGCGGGTGCGCAGATACTCCAGGGTTTCGGCGTCGCCGTCCTTGATGGGCTTGACGACGCCGCGCTGGAAGGCGTGCTGCGACCCCAGAAAGCCGGGCATCAGAAATTCAAACAGTGACCAGAGCTCAAACAGATTGTTTTCAATGGGCGTGCCGGAGAGGCAGAGGCGCATGCGGGCGCTGATCCGGCGCACGGAGCGGGCCGTGATGGTGTTGGGGTTCTTGATGTTCTGGGCTTCGTCCAGAATCACAGTGTTGAACTCGTATTTTTCCATCTCCTCCAGGTCGCGGCGCAAGAGGGCGTAGGTGGTGATGATCAGATCCGACCCCGCAATGTGCTTGAACATGCCCTCGCGCCGCGTGCCGTAGATGATCAGCTGCTTGAGGCCGGGCACAAATTTTTGCGCCTCGCGTTCCCAGTTGGGCAGCACTGACGTGGGCACAACAATGAGGTTGGGGCCCTCGCAACGATTTTCAACCATATGCTGGATGAAGGCCAGGGTCTGCACGGTTTTGCCCAGGCCCATCTCATCGGCCAGAATGCCGCCGAAGCCGTATTCCGAGAGAAAATTCAGGTAGGAAAGGCCCTGCGTCTGGTAGGCGCGCAGGCTGGCGTTCAGGCCCTTGGGCGGCGTGATGGGCCGCACCTCGCGGAAAGAGCGGATTTTTTCGCGCAGATTGTTCCAGAAAGAATCCGTGGCCGCGCCGGGCAGGTCTTCCAGCAGGCTGTCCAGCACCGGGGCTTCAAATTGCTTGAACTTCTGCTGCGGGGGCTTGCCGGGGTCCAGTCCCAGGGCCGTGAGCTTGTGCGAGAGTTTTTCCAGCCAGGCTTCGGGCAGGCTGGTATAGGAACCGTCTTTAAGCTGCACATAGCGCTTGCCGCGCGCCCAGGCCTTCCAGATTTTTTCCAGAGGCAGGGACTGGCCCTCGTAATCCACGCTGATGTCCAGGGAAAACCATTTCTCTTTTTCGTTGCTGCTCACCTGGGCCGTAATGGTGGGTTGGGCCGTGCGCATCTTGTAGCGGGAGAGGGCGCGTTCGCCGTATACCCGGTAGCTTTCCACCAGCCTGGGATAAGAGTCGAGCAGAAAGGCGATGGCCTCTTCCGGCTCCAGAAACCAGAGCTTGCTGGAGCGGGCCTGAAAGTCCATGCCGGCGAGCTCGTTCATGAGCTGGGCTTCTTCATCCTGATGCCGGCGCACCAGATAGGTCTGGCCCTCATAGGAGTAGCTGCCGGTCTGAAAGTCGGGGTTAGGCCCGTTGAGCGTAAATTCGCCGTGCCTGGTTTCGTAGATGTTGTCGATCTCCAGAGTCAGCAGGCTGCCTTCCTCATCCAGAAAAAGCTTGGGATTGTAGGTGGCGGGCTGGAACACCGGCTCCATGAGCTTGAGAAACTCCTGCGGCTCATAGAGTTCCGAGGCGGGCAGGCGCGTCCACACGCGGTCCAGAAATTCCGAAATTTCCTCGTGCGGCACCACCGGGCGCTCATAGATGAGATTGCGCACCAGGGAGGGATAAAGACCCGTCTGCACCGGGTAGAAATTGTGTTGGTAGCAGACCCAGAGCGGCATCTGGCCGTGGAAGGTGATGGGCTCCTCCTCCAGATTGGCGTGGTCGCCCTGGGCTGAGGGATTGCCCGCGCGGATGGGCAGGGGCGGGCGGCCCTCGCGTTTCAGCAGCACCTCGAAACTGAAGCCCGCGTCGTCCAGATTGGGTTTGAGCTTGAGGGCGAAGGGCGTGCTTTCGATGCGGCAGGGTTTGTCAGTATCCATCCAGAGCAGATAATATTCCTTGCGCACGGCCCAGAAAAACCATGAAATCAGCCCGTCGGGAATCTCCACCCGGTGGCCGTAATAATCAAGATGCTGGCCTATCTGGCGGGCCACATGCGGCAGCTGGGGCGAAAATTCGGTCCATTCCGGGTTCTGGATGATCTGCTCCAGCGTCACTTCGTTGTGCACGCTGGACAGGCCGGACTTGTTCTGCCTGCCCCGGAAGAAGGAAACCAGCAGCCGCCCCTGTTCCGGCGCGAAGCGGAAGATCAGGTAGTGGCGGCCCGGTTCGGGCTCCATGTCCGTTGAGAAAAAGTTTCGGAAGCTCTGCTTCCAGTCCGTGGCCGGCGAGGATATTTCCTCCGCGTCGCCCTGCTCTTTGCGCAGTTCTTCAATAAGGCGCAGGGCCAGGGCCGCCACATGCCGGCAGATGCCGGAAAAGGCGTCCGAGCAGTTGCACTGGTGGCGCGTGCTGCGGTCTGTAATGGTGAAACTCAGGCTCGGCGTGTAGACCTGGAGGTCTTCCCCCTGAATCACGCCCTGCACGTCCCAGGTTTCGCCTTCCTGAATATTTATTTTTTGCACCCCGCCTTCGGACAGGATATAGTAGGCGGCGTCGCGGATATATTCCGGCACGCTGTCGTGCAAAAAGGCCTGGCACATTTCACGGACGACGCTTTGTTCTGATCGGCTCATGCATCCCTCAAAATAATCCGCGCCGGACGACCCCGGAGTCGCCGGACGCAGAGCGCTGTTTTGGTGTTTGTGACAACTAGCACAGGTTACAGGATGAAAGCAACCGCAAGCGCGCAAATTATGAAAAAAATATTCCTGTTTTCCGCCGCCCTGTTTTTTCTCTGGCTGGCGCCGGCCTGTCCGCCGGCGGGGGAGACGCCCCGCGCCGCCGAAAATGAAGGCCCGACCGGGAAGAGCTATGGCGACCGCATTCTTTTCGGCAGCATCGGAGAAGCCTCCAATCTGATTCCCTACCTGACCTCGGACTCGGCTTCGCATGAAGTGGCCGACATGCTCTATGTGGCCCCGCTGCGCTATAACAAGGAGTTGCAGCCGGAACCGTGGGCCGCCGAATCCTGGAGCATGGAGGATGGCGGGCGGCTGATGCGTTTCACCCTGCGCAAGGGCATTCTCTGGGAAGACGGGCGGGAGCTCACGGCTGAGGATGTGGCCTTTACCTACAGGCTGGTCATCGACCCGGCCACGGGCAGCCCGTATGCCGAGGATTTTTTGCGGATCAAGGAGCTGCGCGTGCTGGATCGCTATAGCTTCGAGGCGCGCTACGAGCAGTTTTTCGCCAGGGCCGTGTCCTCCTGGATGAGCCCCATCCTGCCCAGGCATATCCTGGAGGGGCAGAATATCCGCGAGACGCCTTTTGCCCGCAAGCCCGTGGGCGCGGGCCCCTATCGGCTGAAGTCGTGGGAGCCCGGCAGCCGCATCACGCTTGCGGCTTCGCCCACCTATTTCGACGGCAAACCCCACATCAGCGAAGTGGTTTACAGAATTATTCCTGACAGCGCCACCATGTTCATGGAAACCCGCGCCGGGCGTCTGGACGTCATGGATCTGAGCCCGCTGCAATATCTGCGGCAGACCTCCGGCCCGCTCTGGCAGGAGGGCTTTCACAAATACCGCTATCTGGCTTCGGTTTATGTGTTTCTGGGCTTTAATCTGGAGCATCCCTTTTTTAGGGATATCCGGGTGCGCCGCGCCATCTCAGCGGCCATCGACCGGGACGAGATCGTCAAGGGCGTGCTGCTGGGGCAGGGCGTGCCGGCTTTCGGGCCGTTCAAGCCCGGTTCCTGGGCCTATCATCCCACGCTCAAGCCCGTGGCGCGGGATGTGGCGGCGGCCCGCGCCCTGCTGGCCGAAGCCGGCTTCGGCGATACGGACGGCGACGGCGTGCTGGACAAGGGCGGCAAGCCCCTGGCCTTTACCATCCTGACCAATCAGGGCAACGAGCAGCGCATTCTCACGGCCACGGCAATTCAGTCCCAGCTTTGGGCTGTGGGCATTGATGTGCGCATCCGCACGGTGGAGTGGGCGGCCTTTATTCGCGAATTTGTCAACAAGGGCCGTTTTGACGCCGTGATTCTGGGGTGGACCATCGCCCAGGACCCGGATATCTTTCAGGTCTGGCACTCCTCCCAGGCCCATGACGGCGGTCTGAACTTCACCCACTACAAAAATCCCGATTTGGATCGCCTGCTGGAAGAGGCGCGCGCCACTCCGGATCAGGCCGCGCGCGCGCGTCTGTACGCCAGGGTTCAGGAAATTCTGGCCGAAGACCAGCCCTACTGCTTTTTGTTCGTTCCATATGCCCTGCCCGTGGTGCAGCGCCGCTTCAGGGGCATCCGCCCGGCTCTGGCCGGCATCATGTACAATTTCGACAAGTGGTGGGCGCCCAGAGGCTTGCAGCGGTATGAGGTGGTGGAATAGGGCGGTCGGGCCGGCGATGGCTGGTTTTCAGAGCGAAATTGCAGTACAAGACCGCTTCGGTTAGGGAGGCTGCCCGCAGAAAGCGGGCTGGCCGGAACAATGGCGCGCAACTTTTCATGAGAGGGCAATATGCGACAAACCTGGCGCTTGCTCTGGCAGGCGGCTCTGTTCGCCGGCGTCGCATGGCTGGCCGACTTTGCGGTCAGAGTGCTGGATATGCCCGTGCCCGGCAATGTTCTGGGCATCATTGCGCTGTTTCTTTTGCTGTGCGCCGGCATCGTCAAGGAAAGCTGGATAAGCGAGGCCGCGCCCTTTCTGCTCAGGCATCTGGTCTTCTTTTTCATTCCCGTGGCTGTGGGCCTGATGAACTGGGGCGAAGTTTTTTATGATTACGGCTGGGTGCTGCTGGGGGCCATCGTCGGCAGCACGGCTCTGCCGCTGCTGGTGACCGGCTGGCTGGCCGGGGCGCTGCGCCGCAAGGCGGCAAAGGAAAAAACGCAATGATCCTGACGACCTTTCTGTGCGTGGCGGGCACGCTGCTTGTGTATCAGTGCGTGCTGCGTCTGTATTTGCGCTACCGGCACCCGCTGATTAACGTCGTCGGCGTCAGCGCCGCCGTGATAATCGCCGTATTGCTGCTCTGCGGCCTGCCCTACAGCGCATATGAACCCGCCAAGGAGCTGATGACCAGCCTGATGGGCGCGGCCACGGTCAGCCTTGCGCTGCCCCTGTACCGGTACAGAAAGCTGCTCTGGCGCAATGCCCCGGCCATTCTCGTCAGCGTAAGCGCCGGAGCCTTTGCGGCCATGTTTTCCGCCGGGCTCATGGCCCAGGCGGGCGGGTTGCCGCGCCAGGTCGTCATGTCCATTCTCGCCAAGGGGGTTTCCATTCCTTTTGCGGTGGAAATTGCCGCCATTTATGATGGCATCCCCCCGCTGGCCGCGGCTTTTGTGGTGGCCACAGGCACGTTGGGTTCCCTGCTGGGGGCCTGGGCGCTGACGCTGGCGCGGGTCTCCTCTCCTTTCGCGCGGGGACTGACGCTGGGCGTCATTTCCCATGCCCAGGGCACGGCGGCGGCCCTGCAGGAAAATGAAGAAGCCGGCGCTATGGCGGGTCTGGCCATGATTCTCGCGGGTCTGCTTACCGTCGCGTTCGCGCCTCCCGTGGTCTGGCTGCTGGAGACGCTTCAGGGCGCTTAGGGCGGCCTGTAGGCGCGCTGCCTTTTTGCCCGCCTGCGGCGTCAGGTCTTGTCCGCTTTTTTGGGGGTACGCCGAAGAGTCCGCTCCTTGAGGCGGGCTTATCCGCCTTGCGGACAAACAAAAGCTTTGCAGAGGGCAAAGCCCCTGACCGTCAGGGCGCGGGGGCATCCGCCTGCGCGGTCTGCCCGGCCTCTTCCCCGGTTTTCAGCGCCTGTGCCTGACCCAGCAGTTCGTCCATCTTTCGCTTGATGCCCGATGCCATTTCCTCTTTGGCGATGTCAGGCATATCCGAGGCCAGCACCTGTTCCAGTTGGCCTGTCAGTTCTTTTATCTGCCGTTCAATGTCGGAAGTTTTTCGGGCTGTTTTTTTATGCGTTTCTCCATCCCGCCGAAGTTCCGATGCCGCTTCCGCTTGAGAACTTCCTTCCGTCTCGGCGGCGCTCATGCCGGGGAAGCGGATGCCGCCCCTGTGTGCATGGGAACGGAATCGCTGAAACAGTTCTTGCCGCTTGTCAGCGCTGTCGGCAGCGGCATCGGCCTGATCCTGTCGATCCTGAACGGCAAGCCCCCGGCCGGCGGTCTGACGCTGGCAAAGGGCCCGCTTTGCCAGAGCCAAAGCCTCCCGGGAAAAACTGACCTGATCTCCCCGACCCGCTTCGGCCTTCGTGGACGCGCCGGGATCGCGGCGTGCGGGCTCTGTAAAGAAACCCGCGGAAAGCGAGGATGCGGCGCTGATAAACACTGTCAACTCCATGCTGCGTGGACGTCGTTACGGAGAATCGGGAAATTGCTGCCGTTGCGCATGGGAAATGCAAGAAACATGCTGCAAAATGCCGTTGTTTTCGGGGCGCGGAATCTCTTTCCGCCGTTGACAAGCCCGCGCTTGTCGGAACATAGTTAAAAAAATGTCTTTTCCCCACATTTTTCATTTTTCCGGCAGGGCTGATTCCATGATTCGCATTCAGGAAATTCTCGATAAAGTGGCGGCCAGCAATCAGAACGCCGATCTGGAACTGATCCAGCGGGCCTATGTGTTTGCCGCCACAGCCCACGCCGGGCAGACGCGCCTTTCCGGCGAGCCCTATCTTTCCCACCCTCTGGCCGTGGCCGCCACCCTGGCGGACATGGGTTTTGACGAACCCACGGTGGCCGCGGGCCTGCTGCATGACACCGTGGAGGACACCAAGGCCACTATTGAAGAGATTGACGAAAACTTCGGCGAAGAAGTGGCCGATATCGTGGACGGCGTCACCAAGATCAGCATGATCCCCTTTGAAAACAAGGAGGAGGCTCAGGCCGAGAACATCCGCAAGATGATTCTGGCCATGAGCCACGATATGCGCGTGCTGATGGTCAAGCTGGCCGACCGCCTGCACAATATGCGCACCCTGGATTTTCAGAAAGCCCACAAGCAGAAGCGCATCGCCCAGGAAACCATGGATATTTACGCCCCCCTGGCCAACCGGCTGGGCCTGTACCTGCTCAAGCGCGACCTGGAAGACCTCAGCTTCAAATATCTGCGGCCGGATATTTTCAACCAGATCGACCACTGGCTGGACAAGCATCAGGTGGTGGAAAAGCATATCATCGACAAGGTGGTGGGCCTGATTCGGGATCTGCTGGCCTCCAACCAGATTCAGGGGCAGGTCTATGGCCGCATCAAGCACAAGTACAGCATTTACAAGAAGATGCAGTCCCAGTCTCTGACTCTGGATGAAATGCACGACATCATGGCCTTTCGCGTGCTGGTCAAGGATATCAAGGATTGCTACGCGGTGCTGGGGCTGGTGCACTCGCAGTGGCGGCCCGTGCACGGACGCTTCAAAGACTATATTTCCATGCCCAAGGCCAACGGCTATCAGAGCCTGCACACCACGGTCATCGGGCCTGAGGGCGAGCGCATCGAGATTCAGATTCGCACCGAAGAGATGCACCGCCAGGCCGAGCACGGCGTGGCCGCGCACTGGCTGTACAAGGAAAAGGGCCGGGTCAACAGCAAGGACCTGGAGCAGTTTTCCTGGCTGCGGGAAATTTTTGAGCGCCAGGGCGACGAGACGGATTCGCGCGAGTTCATGCATGCGCTGAAAATGGATCTCTTCAAGGATGAGGTCTATGTCTACACGCCGGCCGGTGACGTCAAGGAACTGCCGGAAGGGGCCACGCCTCTGGATTTTGCCTTTCTGATTCATACCAAGGTGGGCCAGCATTGCGCGGGAGCCAAGGTCAACGGCCGTCTCATGCCCCTGAGCACGGAGCTGAAGAACGGCGATATAGTGGAAATCGTCACGGACCCGGCGCGCAACCCCAACCGCGACTGGCTCAAGCTGGTCAAGACCGCCAGGGCCCGCAGCCGCATTCAGCGCTATCTGCGCACGGAGGAGCGGGCCCGCGCCGTGACCCTGGGCCGCGACATGCTGGAGAAGGAAGGACGCAAAGCCAGCCTGAATGTGGCCAAAGCCCTCAAGGAGGGGCATCTGGCTCTGGTGGCCCAGGAGATGAATTTCGAGAGCGTGGATGACCTGATCGCCGCGGTGGGGTATGCCCATCTGACGCCGCGCAAGGTTCTGAACCGCCTTTATGCCGTGCTGCACCCCAACGAGGTCGCCCCGACCGCGCCCGCGGCCCCCAGCGTCAAGGAAAGCAGGGAAGAGGCCGTCCGCAAGACCGAGGGCGTGGGCATCTCCGGCGTGGACGGGGTGCTGATGCGCTTCGCCAAATGCTGCAATCCGGTGCCGGGCGATCCCATTATCGGCTATATCAGCCGGGGCATGGGCGTCAGCGTGCACTGCGCCGACTGCCCCAATGTGGCCAATATGGAGCCGGAGCGCCTGATCTCCGTACATTGGGACGGCGCGGAAGAACAGCCCTACGAGGCGGGCATTTTCATCATCGCCCAAAATGTGCGGGGCGTCCTGGCGGAAGTGGCCCAGGTGCTCGCCAAAAACGATGTGAACATCACCGGCCTGAGCATGGACACGCTGGTGGACGGTCGCGCCAAACTGCGTTTTACCGTGGAGGTGCGAGACGCCACCCAGCTTTACCAGCTTATTGAGGCCATCCGCGCCCTGCCGTCCATTCTGGAAGTGGTGCGCGACGCCGAGGATGTGTAGCGGTCGCTGGCTGCGGAAAGCAAATAAGCTGCAAGGCCGCCCGGCGGAAGGACGGCCTTGCGGTTCGCGTGCGGGAAGGGAGCGCGCGCAGAGGGCCTCAAGCGTTAGAGCGGTAGTGATTGAAAATGGATATTTTCAATCAAAAAATGCTCTAGAAGGCATAGGCAAAGACAAGCTGCGCCTTCCAGGCGTCCTGTTTCTGGAAGGAATCGTTCATCCAGCTCTTTTCCCAGGTGTCCTTGTCAATCATGTTGACGATGTAGCCCAGCTCCAGGTTGGCTTCCAGATTTTCATAAATCTGCCAGGAGTTGACCATGTTGAATTCCAGCAGGCCGTCGTTGGTGGTCAGGTACGGGCCGTCGTTGGTGCCGTAGCCGTCGGCCCAGGCCGTGGAACTGCTCATGTATTTGACCATGGAGGGGCTGTTGGTGCCGCCCCAGTAGGCCACGCGGAAGGTGTGCCTGAGGTCTTCCACAAAGCTCATGTCACGAAGTTGCAGGCCGACGCCCCAGGTGCCCGCGTAGCTCAGGCCGCGGTCGTACCAGTCGCCGTTGGGGGCCCAGGCCAGGTTGCCGTCGCCCATGAAAGAGGTGAAGTTGCCGGCGGCGGCCACCGAAGGCATGCGCTCGGAGCCGTTTTTCACATTGCCGTCGTCGCCTGAAGCGTACCAGCCGAAGATGCCGGGCACGCCCCAGTCCATCTTGTACTCGATGAGCGCCTTGGCCAGCCAGCCCTGCCGTTCTGTGCCGCCGCGCACCACTTCGGCGCCGCGCTTGGAAACGTCAAAGCGGCCCATGCTTTCCACATAGCCGTAATTGATGTCAAATTCGATGTTCAGCGGGTCCCAGGCGGTAATGGCAATGGGCAGGCCGGCCCAGAACATGGAGCCATAGGCTTTGCTGGTTCCCCCCAGGGCGGTCGCGTTGAAGCCGGGGTACAGGCCGCTGAGGGTGTAGCGCAGAGCGCCGTCCTCCGTGCCCCACTGGTTCGTCCCGACTCTGCCGGGACGTCCCCAGGGGTTGTTGCCGTCGTCGGCATCCAGACCATCCAGAGAGTACTTGCCCATCATGCCGTACATGGCCCAGAGGGTGATTTCAAAACCATCAAAGGTCAGAGGCAGGCTGAGGGCGAAAAGGTCGATGTTGTCCAGATAGTTGGACTCGCGCGTATTGCCGTTGTCATCCCATCCCGAATAATTGTCGTTGACCGGGCGCATCCAGAGGGCGGTAAGCGCCACGTTGTCGGTGAATTTGTAACTGGCGGCCACAGCGGCCACATCGCCGTCCATAACGGCGGAACCGCCGGCCATATTGGGCAGGGCCACGGCCTGAAGGCCCATGCGGAAGCGCAGGTCGGTACGGGGCGCCAGCCAGTCGATAAAGGCGTTTTTGACCTTGACCACAGTGCCGTCAGCGCCCAGAGCGCCGCCGTCTTCCGCCTTGCCCCAGGTCTGGTCGCCGATTTCAAAGAATACCGTGCCGGACAGCGCCTCGGAAGCCACCGCGTCCAGTTGCAGGCGAATGCGCTGGGCTGCGGCGAACTTGTCGTTCGCATTGGTCTTGTGCTTGCCGTTGTTGTCGCGCACCTTGTCGATCAGCGAGGCGTCGCCCGCGCCAAAGCCCACCAGCCATTCGCCCTGGGCCTTGAAGTCGATGGCCCTGGCGCTCCCCGTCGCTCCCAGAAACAGACTCGCCGCCAGCAGGGCCACCATGCACCGTTTCCTGAATCTTCCCGGATTGTTCCCTTTCTTGCTCATGTCATTCTCCTCATGGGCCTGTGTTTGTGCCGCCGTCTTACCGGACTGACCAGATGAACGGCGAAGCGCTCCATCCGGAAGCGGCGGCGTTGTGGCGGTATTTTTGATAGCACGATTTTTGAAAACGTGGCAATGATTGTTTTCCCCGTTTATGCCGTGAGAAGCCTGTGAACGGTTCTCCTTCTCGTGGCGGCCGGGCGAGCGCATTGCCTGCTTGTAGAAAACGAATTGCATATTCAGTGTCTGGGCAAAATTTTCGCGCTCATGCCGTGCCGGGGCGATCCCTTTTGTCTTTGCCGCAATGGCAGTTGGCGCAGTCGCCCTGGCAGAGGCGTTTTTTTCGCTGTTTCTGATAGTGTTGGATAAGCTCGATGAGCAGCGGGTCAAAACGGGCATGTTGTCGAATATGCTGGTTTTCATGGCTGAAACGATGGCTGGCGTCCAGAGTTTGCGCGATAGTGCGGGAAGAGTTCATGGCTTTCTCCGTGTTGCGGGTGAACTGGCGTGACTTTGACACAGGCCAGGTTTGCTGTCAATAGAATTGAAATTCATTTTCATAAAGCGCGTCTTGCCTTTTCAGAAATTTTGAAGCAGAAGGCCACAAGCAGCCGGCGGAAGGGCGGCATGAACCGGAGGGGTCAGGCGGTGGGAAAATACTATGCTCTTTTGAGCCTGACGGCGGCCATCTGGGGTGTCCAGCCGCTTTTCATCAAACTCGCCGTGCGGGAAATCACGCCGGTCAGTCTGACTGTGGCGCGTTTCGTCCTGATCAGCGCCACTATTTTTCTGATCATGCGCTGGCGGCGTAAAACGCCGCTGCTGCCGCCCCCGGCATGTCTTTTGCCGCTGTTCTGCATGGGGGTGAGCGGCGTGGCCATAAACAATGTGGCCCAGTTCAGCGGTTTGCAGTATTCCACGGTCGGCAACGCCACACTGATAGCCTCCACCACGCCGGCGGTCACAGCCCTGCTGGCCGCGCTTTTTCTGCGTGAGCGCCTTTTGCCCGTTCAGTGGATGGGCATCGTCATTTCCCTTGCGGGCGTGCTGCTGCTGTCCAGCAAGGGGTCGCTGGACGCTCTGCTGCATATTTCATTCAATTACGGCGACATGCTTTTTTTCTGCGCCCAGCTGGGTTGGGCCGCGTACACGCTGATCGGTTTCCGGGTCATGCGGCATCTGTCGGCCTTGGGCGTCACGGCCTGGGCCGGGGTGTTCGGGGCGCTGATCACCTTTGTTTACGGCCTGTTCACGGGTGAGCTGCACTACGCGCCGCTGTCCGCGACGGGCATGGCCTGCATGGCCTATGTGGTCTGGGCGGGCGGGGTCTGCGCCATGGCGTTCTGGAATCTCGGCATCAAGGCGGTGGGCGCCGGACAGGCCGCCGTCTTTTTGAACATTATGCCGCTGATGGGAGTGGGGGCCGGCATCGTCGTGCTGGGTGAGAATTTTTACTGGCAGGAGTGCTTCGGCGCGGCGGGAATTCTGTTCGGCGTATATCTGCTCACGCAGGTGCGTCGGATGCTGCGCCGCCGTAACCTCCGGCGCGGGAGGCGCCACGGGGCCGCGCGGCGGGCATGACGCCCTGAAAAAACGGAGTTTCAGGCTCTGGCCCTGCCAACGCGCTGCCGGTTTGGCGCGGGACGTTTTGCGCAATGCCGCCATGATCAAAAACAGGCTTTTCCGCGCTGGCGCGGCCAGCGCGGAAAAGCCTGAATCAGCAGCGCCATTAGCCAACAGCGCATTGACAGGGCCTGACTCCAGAGCGTTTTGCCCAAAACACGGAATTTACCGACGCTTGCCAGCCGCGCTCTTTTGCGGCACTCTCCCGGCCATGCCGCATTTTCACCTGGTTTCGCTCTTTCCCGAATTTTTTGCCTCCCCGCTGGACACGGCGCTCATGGGCCGCGCCCGCGAAAGCGGTCTGGTGAAATTCAGCTTTCATGACCCCCGCGCCTTCAGCGCGGACAAGCGCCGGCATGTGGACGACCGCCCCTACGGCGGCGGGCCAGGCATGGTGATGATGGGCGAGCCCGTGGCCCTGGCGCTGCGCTCCATTGAGCGCCCCGGCCGGATGCTGCTCATGACGCCGGGCGGTCGTCCGCTCAATCAGGCGCTGGCGCGCGAGCTGGCCGCCGAAGAAGATATCACCCTGATCTGCGGTCGTTATGAAGGGCTGGATGCCCGTCTGTCTGAGCTGTTCCCGCTGGAGCCGGTGAGCGTGGGCGAGGCCGTGCTCAACGGCGGAGAAACGGCGGCTCTGGCCGTTATTGAATCCGTGGCGCGCCTGACGCCGGGCTTCATGGGCAAAGAGGAATCCGGCGAGGAAGAAAGCTTTTCCCATGGCCTGCTGGAGTACCCGCATTACACCCGGCCCGAACGCCTGGAAGGCCTGTCCGTGCCCGAAGCGCTGCTCAGCGGCGATCATGGCCGTATCGCGGCATGGCGGCGCGCCGCGTCCCTGGCGGCCACGCTGAGGGCGCGCCCCGACCTGCTGGATACGGCCCCGCTGACCCGCGATGACGCCCGAACCCTGTCCACTCTGTCGCGCGAGAGGCCTGGCCGCAACCTCTCTTTCTGTCTGGTGCACTATCCCGTTTTGCTTGGAGAAAAAAATTCCGGCGCTTCCTCTTTGACAAATCTCGACATTCACGATATAGCCCGAATTTCCCGCAGCTATGCGATGGGGCCCTTCTATGCGGTGACGCCTCTGGAGGATCAGCTGCGGTTGCTTGAGGATATTTTGCGACACTGGACTCGCGGCCCCGGAGGCGAAAACAATCCGGACAGGGCCAGAGCGCTGGAGCTGGTTCGCCCGGCAAGCTCGCTGGATGAAGCCGTGGCGCAGTTTGCCGCTCATGCCGGCGCTACGCCCAGGCTGATCGCCAGTTCCGCCGTCTGGCCCGCGCGCAAGCGCGCTCCCGCGCCGCTGACGCCCGGCCAGGCGCGTGACTGGTGTCGGGAAGGCCCGGTAATGCTCTGCCTGGGCACGGCTCAGGGGCTGGCGCCGGAAGTGCTGGAACGTTGCGAGGGGCAGATGCGCCCCCTGCGCTTTTTGGGATACAATCACCTTTCAGTGCGCAGCGCGGCCGCCATTCTGGCCGACAGAATTTTAGGCGACTACTGCTGAAAACCTCGGGCCGCGCACAGCGGATCGCTTTACAACGAAGCGGCAATCCGCCCGCGGGTTTGCAAGGAGTTTACGATGGACATCATCAGAAAGATCGAACAGGAAAACATGCGCATGGACATGCCCGCGTTTCGCTCCGGCGACACGGTCAAAGTGCACCTGCGCATTGTGGAAGGGGAAAAAGAGCGCATCCAGGTCTTTCAGGGCAATGTGATCCGCATCAAGCGCGGCTCCACCAACGCCAGCTTCACCGTGCGCAAAATTTCCGACGGCGTGGGCGTGGAGCGCATCTTCCCGATCAACTCGCCCTTCATCGACCATGTGGAGCTGGTTACCCAGGGCCGCGTGCGCCGCAGCCGCCTCTACTACCTGCGCGCCCTCAAGGGCAAGGCGGCCCGCATCAAGCCCCGCGGCCGCTTCTGACCACGGCCTGTGCTTTTTGCCGTCCACGGCCTCATGCGCGACGCCGCCGCGCGGGCTGCGGACGCTGGCAATATCCTTCGCTTCAGCCGGCAAACCGGGGTCTGTCTGGTTCGCCGGCTGAAGCTGCGCTTTTCAGAGCGAATTGCCTTTGAAAAAGGCATGCGCTTTCGGCGACCGCGAGAGCGAACGCCCGCGCTGCCGGAAACGAGGGCATCATGAAGGAACATCCCGTGCAGGCCAGTCTGCTTGAGCCGCATGCTCCCGCGCAGGCCGCCGGCCCCGTCGCGGGCATTGACGAAGCGGGGCGCGGCTGTCTGGCCGGGCCTGTGGTGGCCGCGGCCGTCATTCTGCCCGCTGCCTACGACCTGCCCGGCCTCACGGATTCCAAGGCCATGAGCGCAAAGGCGCGCGAGCGTCTTGCCCCGCGCATCAAAGCCTGCGCCGTGGCCTGGGGCCTGGGCGTGGTCTGGCCCCGGCGCATCGAGCGCATCAATATTCTTCAGGCCACGTTTGAAGCCATGAGTCGCGCCGTGCGCGTTATGGGCGTTACGCCGGCCCGCCTGCTCATTGACGGCGACAAAACGCTGCCCGCCGCCGTGCTGCTTCCCTTCTGGCGCGCCGGGCATACGGCGTCCCCGCCTTCACAGCGGGCCATTGTGGGCGGCGACAAAAGCGAAGCCGCCATTTCCGCCGCCTCCATCCTGGCCAAAACCTTTCGGGATCATCTCATGCGCCATCTGGATCGCCGCTGGCCCGGGTATGGCCTGGCGGCGCACAAGGGCTACGGCACCCGGGCCCATTATGAGGCATTGCGTCATCTGGGCCCCTGCCCGCAGCACCGCCTGACCTTCCGGGGCGTGTTGCGCCCATCTGGCCCGCCGCGTCAGGACACGCTATGCTGAAGCTTCCCGTTTGCCGGCTCTTTGCCCGACGCGTCGCGCCGGGCGGCGGCCAGAGCGCGAAAGCGGCCCATATCCGGCTGGGCCAGGCCGGCGAGGAGGCCGCCGCGATGTTGCTGACGCGCGCGGGCTTCACGCTGCTGGATCGCAACTGGCGTCAGGGCCGCCTGGAGCTGGACATGGTCTGCCGCGACGGCCGGGAAGTGGTTTTCGTGGAGGTCAAGACCCGGCGGTCAGACGGTTACGGCGGCCCGGCGGCGGCCGTGACCCCGGCCAAGCAACGCGCGCTCGCGCGCGCGGCCCAGGCCTGGCTGACGGCGCATGACGCCTGGCAAAACCCCTGCCGTTTTGACGTGGTCTGCCTCTTGCGCCACGGCGACACTTTCAGCGCGGAGCATTACCCCCATGCCTTTGACTTCTCCCCGGCTCTGGATAGTGGCCACGCCCCTTGGCAACCCTGGTGACCTTTCGCCGCGGGCCCGCGAAATTCTGGAAAACGCTGACCTTATCCTGGCGGAGGATACCCGCCGCGCGCTTCAACTCTGTCGCCTCTGCGGCATCCGCAACATGCGGAGCCGCCGCTTTCTCAGTTTTTACGACCACAATGAAGCCCAGCGTCAGGAAGAAGTGCTGCGCCTGCTGCGCGAGGGCCGCGACCTGGCCCTGATTTCCGACGCGGGCACCCCGCTGCTGGCCGATCCCGGCTACCGGCTGGTGCGGGCCTGCCGCAAAGAGGGCCTGCCGGTTTCGCCGGTTCCCGGGCCATCCGCCCCTGCGGCCGCCCTGTCCGCCGCCGGCATCGCGCCCCTGCCGCATACCTTTTTGGGCTTTCTGCCCCGCGACGCGGGGGGATGCGAGGCGCTTTTCGCTTCCTTTGCCCGAACGCCCGGTTCACTGATTTTTTTTGAACGCAAAGACCGCCTCAAAAAGAGCCTGGCCCTGGCGGCCCGTATTCTGGGCCCGCGCGACCTGGCCATCTGCCGTGAATTGACCAAAACCCATGAGGAATTTATACTTGGTCGTCTTGAAGACAGCGATTGTCTGCCTGACGACCTTCTTGGCGAAATCACGGTGCTGCTCGGCCCGCCCGAGGCGGTCGAGCGCATGCCCCGGCATGAGGTGGAAGAGCTGCTGCGGGCGGAGCTGGCGCGAGGCGGCAAACCGCGCGAGGTGGCCCGGCGTGTCCAGAACGCCGCGCGCGGCTGGAGCTGCAAGGAGCTTTATGCTCTTATTCCGGCGAGCAAGGCAGGGTAGCATGTTTTCAGCCAAAAACGCGAAGCGCCTCAACCAGGCTGCGCCAAGGCGTTCCCCGGCGCTCCGCTTGGGCAGTCCGCCCAGTGTTCGCTTGCCAGCGCAGACGCTATAAAGCCGGAAGGCTTCTGCCGCAGCCTGGCCGGGGTATTCGACAAAAAACACATTTTCTGGCGAATCATCTTCATAATGCGGCCCTTGACCGAATTATGAAATGGGTTCCAGACACCAAAGAAGGTTCTGACAACAGCGAAAGGTTGCCATGCTTCCCCGTCGCGTCGCCCTCAACTGCCTTGCGCGCACCTGCTGCGTCAACGCGGCCGTCACCGCCAGAGGCATGCAGCAAATCGGACTCGCCTTCGTGCTGACTCCGGCCTTTCGCTGTCTCTATCCCCAAAAAGAAGACAGGGCCCGCGCCTTCGCCCGCTACGGCGGGCACAGCAATACCCATGTATTCATGGTTCCGCTCTATGTGGGCATTGTGCTTTCTCTCGAAATGCAAATCGCCAGAGGCATCCTGCCGGAAGCCTCGGCAGGCGCGTTGCGCGAAACGCTGGCCACCACGCTTTCCGCCCTGGGCGACTCCTTTTTCAGCGGCGCGCTGCTGCCGCTATGGGCCCTGGTCAGCGTTTTTCTGCTGCTGGCCGGGCAAACCCGCCTTACGGCTGTTCTGACCGCCGTCTTTCTGGCGCTGCTTCTGCTTTTTCGCATCCTGACCTTTTTCGCCGGGCTGCGCCACGGCATGTCAGTGCTGCTGCGCCTCAAGCGCCTGAACCTCATCAACTGGGTGGATCGGCTCAAGATTGTCAACGCGGTCATGGCGGCTCTGGTGGTCTGGCAACTGCCGTTCAGGCATCTGAAACCCTTTCCCTGGCTGCTCTGCGGGCTGGCGACGGCCTCTGTGCTGGGCGCGGCCTGGCTTGTGGGGCGAATGCACCTGCCGCGCATTCTGCTCTGGGCGCTCGTGCTGGGTCTGCTCATTCTCATGGACGCGGGGCTCATCGGCATGTAAGATGCCCCCAGCGGCGCGAAGCGGCAGCCGCCCTTTCGCCGGAGCGAGGGAAGCTCAAGGATACACGGATACATGGAAGAACACATCGAAGAAACCGCGCGCGGGCTGGCCCTGCGGCTCACGCTCAACCTGCGGGGCGGCCTGCACGCGCGGCCGGCGGCCCGGCTGGCGCAGGAGGCGCAGCGCTACGCCGCCGACATTCAGCTCATCGGTGAAACGGGCGAGGTTGACGCCAAAAGCATGCTGGACATCCTCTCCCTGGCTCCGCCCTCCAATGCGGAACTGACCCTTCTCGCCAAGGGCGACGACGCCCGCGAGGCCCTTTGCGGTCTGGCCCGCTTTTTAACCACCCTGCAGGAATGACATGGCCCGCGCGGTTCTGTTCGGCACGCCGGTTTCGCCCGGCATATGCATCGGTTCCATCCGCTTCATGCACGACACGCGCATGAGCGAGGAACGCCGCATCGGCCCTGACGAGGTCGAAGCGGAGCGGGCCGCCCTGCGCGCCGCGGCGGCCAGCGTGCGCGCGGCCCTGGAAAAAACCATGCGCAACGTGCCGGAAGACCTGGCCGAATACCGTGACGTCATCGCGGCCCAGATGGAGCTGGCCCGCGACCCCAAACTGCTGGACGCCGCCCTGGCGCGCATCGAGCACAAAAAAATCTGCGCCTCCTGGGCCCTGAGCCATACCGTGGAAGAACTCTGCGCCCTGTTCCGGGGCATGGACGACCCCTATTTGCGCGACCGCGCCCAGGACATCCGCGCTGTGGGTCTGCGCCTGCGCGAATGCCTGGCCGGCGCGCGGCATGACAATGCCGCCGCCGGTCCCAGCGTGCTGGCGGCCGAGGATCTTTCGCCCGCCGATGTCATGGAGCTCAACCTGGACGGCGTACTGGGCATCCTGACCGCCGAGGGCGGCCCCACTTCGCACACCGCCATACTGTCGCGCGGCCTGCACATTCCGGCTCTGGTGGGGGTGACCGGCCTGCTGAACACGGCCCGCGGGGATGAGCGCATCATTGTGGATGGCCTGGGCGGCTGCGTGCTCTTCGGCCCGGACGAGAGCGATCTGGCCCGTTACACGGCCCGGCGGGATGAATACGCCGCATGGGAAAACCATACCCGGCGCACGGCGCACTGGCCCGCAGAGATGTGCGACGGAGTGCGCGTGGCCGTACAGGCCAATCTGGAAAGCCTGGAAGAGCTGGACGCCCTGCCCGGCTGCGGGGCCGACGGCGTGGGCCTGTACCGCACGGAGTTTGCCTATCTCAAAGGCGATCTGCCCACGGAGGAAGACCTGTTCAGGGAATACGCCGCCGTGGCGGCCAAAGCCGGGCCGGGCCGGGTGGTCTTGCGCACGCTGGACGCGGGCGCGGACAAGATGCTGCGCGCCCAGGCCGCGCTCAAGGAGCCCAATCCGGCTCTGGGCCTGAGGGGCATCCGCTTCAGCCTGCGCCATCAGGGCATTTTCCGCACCCAGTTGCGGGCTTTGCTGCGGGCCGGGGCGGCGGGCAATCTGGCCCTGCTGCTGCCCATGATTTCCGGCCTGGCCGAAGTGCAGAGCGTGCGCCGCATTTTGCAGGAGCTGCGCCAGGAGTTGCAGGCCCAGAACCTGCCCCACGCGCCTGACCTGCCCCTAGGCGTCATGGTGGAAACCCCGGCCGCCGTGATGGTTTGCGACGCCCTGGCCCGCGAGTGCGACTTTTTCAGCATCGGCACCAATGACCTGATCCATTACCTGATGGCCATTGACCGCAACAACCGCCATGTGGGATATCTGCATGAGCCGCTGCATCCGGCGGTGGTGCGTTCGCTCAAGCGGGTCATTGACGCGGCCCATCGCGAGGGCATCGGGGTTTCGGTCTGCGGCGAACTGGCCTCCGACCCCTGCGGTCTAGCCCTGCTGCTGGGCATGGGGGTGGACGCCGTGTCCGCCGCGCCGCGTTTTGTGCCGGGCATGAAACATATGATCCGCCAGCTTGATGCCGAAACATGCATGGACCTGGCCCGCAGCGTTCTGATGAGCACCGACGTCACGGCCTCCCAGCGCATGGCGCGTGAAAAGCTCCACCAGTCCCTGGGCGCGGAGCTGGCCTTCCACACCACAAGTTTTTCGAGCCACAGTCAGCCATGAGCCAGAAAACACCGCCTTCCACCATTGCCGTCAACAAAAAGGCCCGCCATCTTTACGAACTTTCCGAATTTCTGGAAGCCGGCATCTCCCTGACCGGCCCGGAAGTCAAAAGCATACGCGCCGGCAAGGTAAATTTCATCGACAGCTATGTGGAGTTCAAACGCGGCGAAGCCTGGCTGCTCTCGCTGCATGTGGCCCCCTACGCCAACGCGGGCTACGCCCCGCAGGAGCCGGACCGGCCGCGCCGCCTGCTGCTGCGCACCCGTGAAATTGCCAAACTGGCCGGGCTGGTGGCGCAGAAGGGGCTCACCGTGGTTCCGGTGCGCGTTTACCTCAAGCGGGGCAAGGTCAAGCTGGAGATAGCCCTGGGCCGCGGCAAAAAGCTGCACGACCACCGCGACACGCTCAAGCGGCGGGCGGAAGAGCGCGATCTGGCCCGCGAACTGGCATAGCCCCCGCATGCGGCCTCTTTTGCCGCTGGCCGCGTTTCGCCGCGTTTTTGTTTTCCATGCGGTCGCCGTGAACCGGCGAACAAGATTTCCTGACGGGCGAGGCCAGCCGCCTCATTTCCCCCGTTCAAGGCCAGCCTCGCAAAAAGCAAGAAAACCATGCGTCGTCCGACCCCGCAAGCGCCCCTGCTCTGGCAAGCCTATCTCGGCTTCTGGATTGCGGGCGTGGCGGCCTCGGTCTGGCTCTGGCCCGCGCTCTGCTGCGCGTTGCTGCTGACCCTGGCGGACAGACGCCTCTGGCGTCTCCCCCGTCTTGCCGCGGCCGGAGCGCTGCTTCTCTCCGGTCTGGGCGTAGCCCTGTGGCAGCTCGCGCCGCCAGGGCCCGCACAGAGCCCCCTGACCGCCTGGACAAACGCGGACGCGGCCATGCCCCCGCCACGCATCTGCGGCCTGGTGCGCGATGTGCAGGGCCTGCCGGATCAACGCCTGCGCTTGCTGCTGGCTGACGTGCGCCCGCAGGGAGGCGGGGCGGCGCAAACCCTGCCGGGCCTGACGGCCTGGACCTGGGAAGAGCCGCTCTTCCGCCCCCTGGCCGGGCAGACGCTTTGTTTGAGCCGTCGCCCGCGCGCGGTGCGCGGTTTTTCCAACACGGGTCTGGCCGACTGGGAAATATGGTGGGCCGCGCGGGGCGTGCGCTGGCGTCTCTGGAGCCAGGGCGGGCGCGGCGAGCCTGAAGTTTTCGGCCAGGGCGCGCCACTTGCGCGCTGGCGCGAAGCGCTGCGCGCGGCTTTTCTGACCGCGCTGCTTCCCGACGGGCAGGCGGCGGATTCTGCCGCCGCCTTGTCGGCCCTGCCCCAGAGCAAGGCCATGCTTCCGGCTCTGCTGTTCGGGGATCGGCATTACCTCAACCAGCACACGCTGGACAATTTTGCCGCCGCCACGCTGGCGCACAGTCTCGCGCTCTCAGGCCAGCATCTGGCCGTGGCCGGTCTGCTGGGTCTGCTCTGCGTGCTGGCGGCGGCCCGCCTGCGCCCGAGCCTCTATCTTGCCCGACCGCGCGCGATTCTGGCCCTGGCGGCGGCCTGTCCGCCCGCCCTGGTCTACCTCTGGCTGGGCAACGCCCCGGCCTCCCTGTTGCGGGCCGTGTGCATGCTTTTTGTTCTGGCCTTCTGGCTGGCGCGGAGCCGGGCCCGCACCACGCTGGACGTTCTCTGCGCGGCGCTGCTCTGCATCTGCGTGGCCGCGCCCCTGAGCGTGCTGGACACGGGCCTGCAACTTTCCGCTCTTTGCGTGGCTGTCATAGGGCTTGCCCTGCCCTGGCTGCGTCGGGTAGCGCCGCCGCGCGCCGCCCGGAACTCCCGGCGGGAGCTCCTGCTCCGGCTTGTCCGCTGGCCGTTGCGCATTCTGCTGGTCTCGCTGCTGATTCAGACGGCCCTGCTGCCGCTGAACCTGTTGCTTTTCGGCAACGCGGGCTTCTGGTTTCCGCTCAATATGCTCTGGCTGCCCATGGCCGAGCTGATAGTGCTGCCCGGCGCGGCGCTGGGCCTGCTGCTGGCCGGCGCCGGGCTGGACGCGGCCGCGCGGCTGGCGCTGGACGCGGCGGCCCTGCCCTGCCGCTGGCTGCTGGATGGCCTGGAATTTCTGAACGCTCAGGGGCTGTTGCACAATCCCGTGATGCTGCGGCCGCACTGGACGTCTCTGCCCGCTTTCGCCGCCCTGGCTGCTGGTCTGGCCTGTCTGACGCGCGAGAATGCGCAATACGCGCGGGGTAGGGGGCCGGCCGGAGACAGCGGAACGCAAACAGGCCGCCGCTTTCTTCTGGCCGGGCTGGCCCTGCTCTGCGTGGGCCCGCTGTTGCGCCTGGAGCAGCGCGCTTCACACGAAATACGGCTGGATGCGCTGGATGTGGGCCAGGGACAGGCGCTGCTCCTGCGCGCTCCCGGTCATCTGCGTCTGCTTCTGGACGGCGGGGGCAGCGTCTCGTCGCGTTTCGACCCCGGCAAGGCGCTGACGGGGCCGGCGCTGACCTACAACGATGCCCCCCGGCTGACCGCCGTGCTCAACAGCCATCCTGATATGGATCACCTGGGCGGCCTGTTTCATCTGCTGGACGGCTTTCAGACGCGCGCCCTGTTTCATAACGGGCGCGAGGCCGTCGGACATCGCGGGGAGCAGTGGCGGGAAGTTCTGCGCGCGGCAGACAGCGTTGTTCTGGCCGAGGGCGACACGCTGGTCGTGGGCGATCCGGCTTCGGGTCTGATGCTGGAAGTGCTGCACCCGCCGCGCGACGCCGCGCCGGAGGCCGCCTGGACAGGCAACGACGCCTCGCTGATTCTGCGGCTGACCCGCCACGGGCAGGGGCTGGCGCTGTTCACCGGCGATGCCGAACGCCGCAGCCTGCGCCGTTTGCTGGCTTCGGGCCATGACCTGCGCGCGCGGGTTCTGGTGGCGCCGCACCACGGTTCGGATCGCAGTTTTCTGCCCGCCTTTTACAAAGCCGTGCAACCAGAGCTGGTGCTGGTTTCCTGCGGCTTTCAAAACCGCTACAACTATCCGGGAAAACGCCTGCGGGCCTGGCTGGGCAAAAACGGCATCCCGCTGCTGCATACGGGCGAATCCGGCCAGATCAGTGTGGTCTGGCCCGCGGACGGGCCATTGCGCGTGCGGACAAGGCGGGCCGCGCCTTCCCCGGCGAAAGCCCGCGCCGCGGGCCGCTGACGCCGGGCCGGTTCCGCCGCGCTGTTCCGGCACGGATCGGAATATTTTTGCCTTGACATTGTTTCGATATCGAACTAGTTTCCCCTCATGACGTACAGCGCCGTTTTCTCCAACGCCGCCCGCCTGCGCGAGATGGGCAACGCCTTTATTCTGGCGGAGCTGAAAAAGGCCGGCCTGCGCGGTCTGGCGCCGAGCCACGGCGATGTGCTGGCCCGCCTGCTGGCATGTGAGGCCTGCCATATGAGCGAGCTGGCCAGACAGGTGCGGCGCAGCAGGTCCACCCTGACGGCGCTGGTGGAAAAGCTGGAAAAATACGGCTATGTGCGGCGTTCTGCCGACCCGGAGGATTCGCGGGGGGTTCTGGTGGCCCTGACCGCAAAGGGGCGCTCCCTGCGCGCTGTCTTTGAAGCGGTTTCCCGGGGACTGGAGCGCGTGGTCGCGCAAAAGCTCAGCCCTGAGGAAGCGCAAACCCTGGATCGGCTGCTGGCCAAATGCGTGGAGGCATGAAGGGAATTTTTTTGGACGAATAGTTTGATATCAAATTAAAAAGGAGCAAACGACATGGCCCAATACAAATTGGCGCATATCAATCTGAACGATGGCCGCAGCGAGCTGCATGACCTGCTTGAGCTGACGGGAGCCGAAGTGTCCTGCAATACCCTGCCCGCCGGCGTGAGTGTGCCTTTTGTGCATGCGCATACCCATAATGAGGAAATATATCTTGTGCTCAGCGGACAAGGCCTTCTCTTTATTGACGGGGAAGAACTGCCCCTTGCGCAGGGCGACTGCTTTCGCATAGACCCGCGGGGGCAACGCTGTCTGCGGGCGGCGGACGACAGCGAACTGCGCTTCATCTGCATCCAGGCGCGTGCGAAAAGCCTTGAAGGCTTTACCATGAGCGATGGGGTCGTGTCGCAGGGCGACCGGAAACCAAGCTGGCTCTGAGCCCTTCCCCTTGCCATGCCGCCGTGAGGCGTTGTTCTTACATGCGGCATGGCAAGGCTTTTCCAGAGACGCGCCATCTCCGGCCCGCGCCGCGGGGCATTCAGGCGCGCCATGCCGTCAGCCGGCGTCAAAGCGGCGGCTTTCACCCGCCGCCGATGATCTCCAGGGCGCGCGGGCGGGCCAGGGCGCTAAATACCGCCATTCGGCAGTGCGGCCTCATAGTCCAATCCCCGCCTTTTGTTTTACCGCGCCTCCCGCCCAATGCCGCATGCAGGGCCCGCTTGCGATTCAGGCAAGTTCCCTGGACTGCGTCAGTGAAGCAATACAGTTGTAGCTGATTGCGAATCTGAGACGCCCTGTGGCAAAACCACTCAATCGCATATTGGCGCAGGAAAGGTCACCCGCACCGTCGTGCCCTTTCCTTCCCCGCCTTCCAGCCCGATGCGGGCGTGATGCAGTTCCGCGATATGGCGCACGATGGAAAGCCCCAGTCCGGTGCCTTCCGCCTCGTGCGAACGGCTTTTGTCCACCCGGAAAAATCGTTCAAAGACACGCTCGCGCAATTCAGCAGGGATACCCACCCCTGTGTCGGCGACTTCCAGCACAACCGTGCCGTTTCCTTCGCCGGACGCATACACCCGTACGTCCACCCGGCCGCCTTCATAGTTGTACTTGACGGCGTTTTCACACAGATTGAACACCATTTCGTCCAGCATGGGGCGCAGACCAAGCACCCGCGCGGAGTCCCCCCCGGCCTGGAGCGTAATATTCCGGGTGCGCGCCATTGTCTCCAGACGAGCAAGGCAGAAACGGGAAAGCTCCAGCAGATCGACCTCCTCGCGTTCGCTGAGGGCGGCCTCCATGGGCAGAACCTCATCCAGGCGGGAGAGTCGGATGAGGTCGTTCACCAGCCGGATCAGCCTGCGCGCTTCGTCATACACCGATGACGCGAAACGGGGCACGTCTTCTGCCTTGACCATGCCGTTTTTCATGAGTTCCGCAATACCCGAAATAGTCGTCAGCGGCGTTTTCAGTTCATGCGAAACATTGGCGCTGAATTCGCGACGCAGGGCATCGCGCTCCTCCTTTTCCGTCACATCCATGCACAGCAGCACACAACCGCCGTTCCTGCCCGCCTCGTCCCGCGCGGCGTTGACGAAAATCTGCACCCAGCGCCCCCGCTCGCGCAGCAGCGTCTGCCCCGCCCCTTCCTTACGCGCGTCTTCCACCGCCTGGCGCAGCCTTTCATCCCGGTTCAGGGCCAGCAGCGCTCCCCCGACGGGGAGCTCGGTCATCCCCAGCAGGCGCGGGGCCTCCGCGTTGCATGACAACACCCTGCCCTTCACATCCAGCAGGATCAGGCCTTCGGCCATATTCGCCGCCACGGCCTCGAATTCCCGCTGTCTGCGCCCCAGTTCGCGCATTTGCGCTTCAAGCTGCCTTTTCTGCGCGGCAAGGCGCTGCAGCAACGGGGTCAATTCCTCATAGCTTTCGGCGAGCTCGGGGTGACCGAGATCGAGCTCGTTCACCGGGCGCACCACCCGGCGGGCAATGCGTCCGGCCAACCACGCCGCGAGAAGCATGGAAACTCCCAACGCCAGAATAACAGCCGGAAACATACGCCGCAGCACGCGCAACAGAGAATCCTGCGTGCCGGAAAGGCGCAGCACGCTTCCATCACTCAGGCGAAAAGCCCGATAGATACTCTGTTCGTTCAGTGTGCTGGAATAGCGGACGCTGCTCCCTGTTCCTTTTTCCAGAGCTTCGCGAATTTCCTTACGATCGGCATGATTCGGCAGGTCCTGCGCGCCATCGCTGTCGTACAGCACCGTCCCGTCCCGAGCCACCCAGCTGACCCTGCTGAGACCAGGGGAAACATGCCGGAAATAATCCAGCCCTTCCCGCTCGATCCCCTGCCTCAGGTAATGGGCTTCGGCTTCAAGCCGCTCCATGAACACGGTCAGCATGCGCTCGTGCGCGCCGCGCATGATCAGCCCCGCGCAACACAGCAGGATGGCGAAAGAAACCAGCATAATGGCCCAGAAAATACGTCTCTTCATGCTTCCGGTTCCGTCGATTCGCCGCCGGGCATCTCCCTGTTCGTCCCGGCTTGTTTCGAATCCTGTCCCGCGCAGGCGTATTTTCTCTGCCGCGAAGCATCAGGAGGCCATGCGGCGGCAAGGCGGTATCCCACGCCGCGCACCGTTTCAACGCAGGCGGCAGCATCTCCGAGTTTCTGCCGCAACGTACGCACATGCACATCCACTGTGCGTGTCTCGCCTGCATAGTCATAGCCCCAGACACGCTCCAGCAACTGCTCCCTGCCGAATGCCGTCCGGGGGTGATCCATGAAGAGCTTGAGCAGTTCGTATTCCTTGCGGGCAAGCGCCACGGGAAGCCCGTTGACCCGCACCTCATGCCGCTCCCTGTCCAGCCTCAGCGGCCCCATCCGGCTCAGAAGCGGAGCGATGTCGCCACTTCGGCGCAAACGGGCGCGGATGCGGGCCAGCAACTCCATGATGCCAAAGGGCTTGGCCACATAATCGTCGGCTCCGGCATCAAGGCCGCGCACCTTGTCGAATTCGTCGCCCAACGCGGTCAGCATGATCACTGGAATAGCCCGCGTGGCGTCGCGGGCGCGTAAACGGCGAAGGACGGTGACGCCATCCTCTTCGGGCAGCATGATATCCAGCAGCACGAGTTCGGGAAGTTTCTTCTCCACCGCCTTGCGGAATTCGGAGGGAAGCTCGAAGCCTCTGGCTTCCAGCCCCACGCTATTCAGCGAATAGACCACCAGATCCCTGATGTTGCGATCATCTTCCAGCACATAGATCAATGTTGTTCTCCGGCATGTCGCCCGGTGAGAGAAAATTCCACCCACTCCGCGATGTTCACGGCATGGTCGCCGATACGCTCAAGGTATTTCGCGATCATCAGAAGATCAATGCAAACCTCCCCCTGTCCGGGGCCGGAACCAATCAGGGAGGAAAGCTCGCGCTTGACCTTTTCAAACAATCCATCCACCACTGAATCCTCCGCCATGACGGAGCGGGCCAGGGCCAGATCCTTGCGGACAAAGGAGTCAATGCTGCGCGTCACCATGCCGGAGGTGGCCGTGGCCATGTCCCCGATATGCAGAAGCGTGGCGCCCTCGCCGCAGGCAAGGCATTCGTTCATTTCAACGGAAATTTCCGCAATGTCGCGGGATTGATCCCCGATGCGCTCCATGTCGGAAATCATCTTGAGCGCGGCGGAAATGGCGCGCAAATCTCCGGCTACGGGCTGCTGCTGGAGCAACAGGCGCAGGCAGAGGTTTTCAATGATCCGTTCCTTGCGGTCGATGCTTTCCTCCGTGGATTCGACTTCCCGTTTCAAACCTGTTTCATCCTCAAGCAGCATACGCGTCGCCAGAGCGATGGATTTTTCGCACAACGCGCCCATGGCGACGAGTTCCGCGTTCAGTTCTTCAAGCTGTTCCTCAAAGTGGCGGCGCATCTAGCCGAACCTCCCGGTAATATAGTCTTCGGTGCGTTTGTCGCGGGGCATGGAGAACAGTTCCTCGGTGGGTGCGGCCTCCACGACCTCTCCCAGCAGGAAAAACGCCGTAATGTTGGAAACGCGCACGGCCTGCTGCATGTTGTGCGTGACAATGACAATGGCATAGCGATTCTTCAGTTCGCCCACCAGGTCTTCAATGCGTGAGGTGGAAATGGGGTCAAGCGCGCTGGTTGGTTCGTCCATGAGCAGCACTTCCGGCCCAACAGCCAGCGCACGCGCGATGCACAGGCGTTGCTGCTGGCCGCCGGAAAGCCCCAGCGCACTCTTTTTCAGCCTGTCCTTGACCTCATCCCACAACGCCGCGTCCTTTAATGATTCCTCAACGACTTCATCCAGTTTCACGCGGGATTTCACGCCGTGGGCACGCGGCCCGTAGGCGACATTATCATAAATGCTCATGGGAAATGGATTGGGCTTCTGGAACACCATGCCGACGCGGCGGCGCAGTATGTTGGGATCCATGTCCCGCACATCCGGATGCCCTTCCCCGTCCAGTCGGATGCTGCCCTCGATGCGACAGCCCTCCACCAGATCGTTCATGCGGTTCAGACATTTGAGCAGGGTCGACTTGCCACAACCGGAGGGGCCGATGAACGCGGTCACCGCGCCGGATGGAATATCCAGCGAAATATCCTTGAGCGCCTTGAATTGCCTGTACCACAAATTCAGATTCCGTATCTCGAACGTATTCATGAACGCTCCCGAACGAGCAGCGCGGCGACGGCGCTCGACGCGAAGTTGATGAGCAGCACCACAATCAGCAGCACCAGCGCCGTGGCATGAGCCTCATTGACGTACAGACCTTCGGAGAGCAGCGCGTACATATGCACCGACAGGGTGCGCCCCGAAGAAAGAAGGCTCTCCGGCATGGCGGCCACGGTTCCGGCGGTATACAGCAATGCCGCGCTTTCTCCCACGATACGCCCGATGGAAAGAATGACGCCCGAGAGTATTCCCGGCACGGCGGCGGGCAGCACAACCCGAAAAATGGTGCGCAACCGTCCGGCCCCCAAGGCGAAACTTCCTTCACGCCAGTTGTCCGGCACGGATTTGAGCGACTCCTCCGTGGTGCGCATGATCAGCGGCAACACCATGACCGCCAAGGTCAGCGCGCCGCCAAGAATGGAAAAGCCCATGCCGCAGGCCACAACAAACAGAAGAAAGCCGAACAGACCGTATACAATGGAGGGAATGCCCGCCAGACTTTCCGTGGTCAGCCGCACCAGAGAAACAAGAGGGTTCCCCCGCCGCGCGTATTCCACCAGGTAAATCGCCGCTCCCATGCCCGCCGGCGCGGCGAAGAGCAGCGCCAGCACGACCATAAGCACCGTGATGACGATGGCGGGCAGCATGGACACATTTTCTGTGGAATATTCCCACTCGAACAGCTGGGGAGAAAGGCGGGGAAGCCCCTTGATCACGATGTAGCCCACCAGCCAGACGAACACCCCGGTCACGAGCAGGGCGGCCGCCCATACCAGCGCCCGCAACGCGACGGATACAGGATCGAACCCGCCGCGCAGAGCGGAAGCCTGTTCTGAAACGGCGCTTGCGTCGCATGCTTGCGTCTGAATCATATATATACATACCTCACGCGCCCAGTTTCCGCAGCATGCCGCGCTTCACCACGGAAAAGGCCAGGTTGATGATCAGGATGAAAACGAACAGCACCACGGCCGTGGCAATGAGCGCCTCGCGATGCAGGTCGGTCGCGTAGCCCATTTCCAGCACGATATTGGTGGTCAAGGTGCGCACGCCGCTTATGAGACCGGAGGGAAGCGCGGCCTGGTTGCCGGCCACCATGATCACCGCCATGGTTTCTCCCAGCGCGCGGCCCATGCCCAGAATGATTCCAGCCAGTATGCCCGATGCGGCCCCGGGCATCATGACGAAAAATACACTGCGCTCATGGCTCGCGCCCAACGCCAGAGAAGCTTCATGCCATGCGTCGGGCGCCACCCTCAGGGCGGCTTCGGCCACTCCGGCTATGGTGGGTATGATCATGATCGCGAGAATGATCGAGGCCGTCAGGATGCCCTTGCCGCTGCCGCCGAAATGCTGCATGAGGGGAACCAGTGCCACCAGACCGAAAAATCCGTAGACAATGGAGGGAATTCCCGCCATGAGGTTTACCGCCTGCTTGAGAGGCGAGCGCAACATGCGGGGGCAGAAATATACAAGAAACACGGCGGAGAGCACGCCCAACGGCACAGCCAGGATCAGAGCGCCCGCCGTGACGCAGAAGCTGCCAACAATCATGGGAAAAATACCGAACAGTTCGCTGAGCGGTTTCCAGCGCATGCCAAACAGAAAGTCGGGCAAGCCTATCTTGAGCAATGCGGGAGCTCCCCCAGCGAACATGAAAATACAGATGAGGGACACTGCGGCGATGGATGCGCATGCCGCCAGCACGAACATTACATGCAGCACCGATTCCGACATATTTTTCATCAATATTCCTTTTAAATATTTTCAATCAGAAAAGCTCTACGGTTGAACGCTCCCCCTTCAGGGGAAAAAGAGGAATTGACCAAGCGACGGAGCTGATGAAATCCCCTTCCGTCCCCTCCGGGCGGTGAAGCGGGGAGCCGAAATGGCGAGGTGCAGAGACCCCGCCGTTTTCCAGCATGCGGTACGAAATGTCTACTTGCCGGTCAGGGCGGACCAGTCGGTCACAACGCCGGTGAACACGTTCTTGACCTGTTCGCTGGTCAGGCCGTCCACCGGGTTGGTCTTGTTCACGATGATCGCGATGCCGTCCATGGCCATAACCACGGGCTTGAGACCGGCCTTGAGTTCGCTGTCCTTGAGTTCACGCGAGGCCATGCCGATGTCGCAGATGCCGTCACGCGCGGCGTTCATGCCGGTGGTGGAGTCGCTCAACTGGATTTCGATGATGGCGTTGGGGTTGACCTTGAGATAGGCTTCCTTCAGCTTTTCCATGGATGGCGTCACGGAAGAGGAACCGGCTGCCACAATCTTGCCCGCGGGCCTGGAACCGGCATAGGGCTTGGGTTGGCCGACGCCGATGTAACCGGCTTTTTCCACCACGGCCTGCCCTTCTTTGCTTAGAATGAAACCGAGAAAATCCTGCGCCGTGTTTCCGGCCCTGGCGCTGAGCACGAGGTTGAAGGGGCGGCAAATCTTGTAGCCGCCGTTCTTGATGGCGTCCGCTGAAGGTTTCGTGCCGTCGATGGCCAGCGCCTTGACGGAATCGTTCAGAGAGCCAAGGGAAATATAGCCTATGGCGTTCTTGTTGCCCGCCACGGAGGCCATCATGACAGAGGTGGAGTTGGTGATTTCCGCGCTGTCTGTGGTCAGGTCAACTTTCTTGCCGTTAACCTTCCCCTCCATCTTGAACAGTTCAATAAACGCGCCGCGTGTGCCGGAACCGTCCTCGCGGGAAAGCACGGTGATATCGGCGGCCTTTGCGAACCCGCCGCTTAACGCCATAACCCCTAAAACCAGGGAAGCCAGCAGGTATTTTCCCAATCTGTTCATCACAATCTCCTTCTTTCATGTTTGGTTGCAACCAATGTTGTGATCCATCCCTTCAAGACGTGAGAATGATATAAGGCACACAGATAAAATTTGGGGGCAGGGTTTTGTAAAGTTTGTGTAAAATTTCGTTCCTCCTGATTCTTGCTGAATACGCGAACGTATCTAGGCACCGGCATGGTGACGTGATAGCCGTCATAGGCCAGATAGTTCACGGCAGGGCGGGTCTGAGCCGCGCGACGAGTGGCGTTATTCATTGCCCGCCTCCACGCCTTCGCCGTCGTCCATGCCTTCCGGAAGCTCAACTTCCCCATTGGCAGCGAGGACAAGGAGCTGGGCTATGAGCATGCTTTGCCGGGTAATGGCGGCCACGCCGTTTTGCACGGACTGGCTCATGCTGTCCATAGTGTACGCCCATGCCCGCACATTGGATGCCGCAGGGATTTCCTTCCGAAGCGGCTTCACCGCACATTTCAACTCGTGGACGGCATTCCGGAGATTTTCTGCGGCCTTATCCACGGCGGTGCGGCGCGCGTACAGCGGCGGCAGACATTGCAAGCGCCCGAGGCTGACCGTTTCCGGCAGGGGAGCGGGGGCGGGGTCAATGCGTTCCGTGAGTTCGTCAAGCTGGTTTTGCAGGTTGGTCAGCAGGGCCACAAGGGCGGCCCTGTCGGTTGGGTTGGGGTTAGGCCGGGCAGGGGAGTTGCCTTCCCTTGCCCGGCTGCTTGGGTTATTCGTCCGTTGCCTCTGCCTCTGCCTTGACATTTCCGCTGGCAAGCCACGCCTTCACGGCGTCCGGGTCAATGCGCCAGCCCACGCCGACCTTGCGGGCCGGGAAATCTCCGCGCAATATCATGTCTTGCACGGTGCGAGGGTTAACGCGGAGGGCGGTAGCGGCTTCTTCTAGCGTCATACCAATGGGGGGCCACTCGATTTTTTCAGCCAATTTCATCACCTCCTTGATTGACAAGAAAACATAAAAACTGCATATAGTTAAGCTATAACATGTCTATTAAATGACTAAATATTACATAAAACTCCTTATGGGACATTCGCTCCGAAAAATCTACCGCTATTTCAATGAGATGCGGCATGCTGAAAAACGACTGAGCGAATTAGGCAAACATTATTGAAAACCTATTCCGCCCGGCAAGAGGTGAGCCCCGGCATGGACAGCGGGCCGCTTAGTGGGTATGTGTAGGCCATGAAAGGACACACCGCCCGGCAACTTGCCATCAATACGCTCTCGAATCTCTCCGTCATCGGGTTCGGTCTTGGTCTTTTTGAGGGCCGCGCCATGCCCTTCATTCTGGCGGCGCTAGCCTATGGAATAGCTTTCATCCTTGCAAAGGAGGCGGATAATGATTGAAGCCATCGCCATTATTTTTATCGTTCTGGTCGGCCTCTCCGGGTATTATGCCACCCGCAGACGCAAGCAGAGCTAACCACCTCTCCCCTCGCAACCAATGGCCGCTCTCTCCGGACGGCCTTTTTTTTGCCCTGCGGGGGTACTGCCCGGAATTCGGGTGGCTGAATTTATTGACTTTTTGCGGTGAGCGATTTGCTAGATTGGGTGATTTTATTGACCTTTTTGCAACCCTTAAAAAAGCAACCCTCGCGCGCGCGTACTGTTCGCAAGGCTTCCGCAAAGCCTTTCAGGAAGCCTTGGACAACTTCCAATCCCCTCGCGCGCGTACTGGTCCCCGCCCTTTTTTGGGGTTGCACCCTGCGACCACCCCCGCGCCTCCCCTCAATTTGCCCCGGGAATGCCCTCCCAAGCCACGAAAATGAAAAGGCCGGGAAACAAGGCCCGGCCAAGGTGGAAAACGCGCCTGAACGTGGCGGTGGTCACGCCAGAGACGCCAGAAATCCCGGCAGGGGAAGGGAGGCTTCCCGCATGGCGGCGGCAAGTGCCACCTTTTCTTCCCATGCGGAGGCCCGCAGTTCCCCGGAACGGACAAAAACATACGGCAGAATGCGCAGGGCGTGGCAAATAGTCGGCTCGCCCTGGTAAGCGTCAATATCCCGCAGCAGGCGGCCAATGGCGGCAGGGTCGGTGATTGCGGCATAGTGGCGCGTCTGGACGGGCGCAAGGGCTTCCGTCAGCCCCGCCGCCGCATCATGCTTCACAATGCCGGAAATGCGGGCGTAGCGCGTCACCTGCCCGCAAAGTTGCGCGAGCCTGTGCGCCGTCTCAATCGCGCCCCGCGCTTCGGCTTTCTGGATGGCCGCAAGGAAATCCGCCGCTTCAAGGTCGGCAAGGTGCACGTTGCCCAGATAGGGGAAAAGCTGGTTTTCCAGCCGCAGGAGGATCTTTTTCTGATGGCCCGGCGTCCATGCGGCCCGCTTCTTTTCGTACCACTCCCGCGCCACCGCCTCGAACGTCTGCCCCTTGACAATTTCCACGGCCGCGGCTTCGGCCTTGGCGGCCTTGCGTTCCTCTCCGGGGTCAAGGCCACGCCGCAGCATGTCCTTAATCTCTGCTGCCCGGTTCCGCGCCTCTTTTAATCCCGCGGCAGGATAGACGCCGAGGGAAAGGCGTTTTTCCTTGCCCCCGAAACGATACTTGATACGCCACCACTTGCCCCCGCTGGGGGCAACTTCAACGTACAGACCTTCACCATCCGCCAGCTTGTAGCGTTTTTCCCTGGGCTTGGCCGCGCGGATGGCGGTATCCGTCAACTTGAAGGGCATGGGGGCAACTCCGGCAGGGGGCAACTTGTACAGTCACGACTTGCCCCCACTGTTGCCCCCCTTTCTCGCGGCCGTCAACGGACTTTAGCGAACACAGACGGACGCTAAAAACAGATAAAGCCCGCTTGGCTCAAGGCTTTGCGGGCTTTTTCGAACGTGTGTGAAATCTTTGTTGGTGCCGAGGGCGGGACTCGAACCCGCACAGCAATTGCCACTACCCCCTCAAGATAGCGTGTCTACCAGTTCCACCACCTCGGCACGGGTTCCTGATTTATACGAAGGGGGCCTTCTTGGCAAGCATTTTTTACGGGCCGTCCGTTTCCGGTCGAGGGCTTGCGCTCATGCCCGCTTGCGGGTATCAAGGCTGGAGCGGGAGACAGGGGCATGGATGATACGATACACCATTTTTTGCGCGATGTCGGACCGGTGCTCTGCCTGGATATAGGCAGCGGCACGCAGGATGCCCTGCTGGCCCGCCCTGGCCTGGAGTACGAGAACTGGCCCCGTTTCGTCCTGCCGTCGCCTGCGCGCATGGTTGCCCAGCGCATTCGTGAGCTGACCCTGTTGCGACGCGGGCTCTGGCTGTATGGCGGCAATATGGGCGGCGGTTTCAGTCAGGCATTGCGCGAGCATTTGGCTGCCGGCCTGCCGGCGGCGGCCACGCCGGACGCCGCCGCGGCCATTCACGACAACGAAGACGTGGTGCGCGGCATGGGCGTGGAACTGCGCGCGGATTGCCCCCCCAAAAGCGTTCCTGTTTTTCTGACCGACTATGCGCCGGAATTCTGGTCGGGCCTGTTGCATCTTGCCGGCCTGCCGCAACCGCATCTGGTGCTGGCCGGAGCGCAGGATCACGGTTGTCACGCCCACGGCAACCGTCAGGGGCGGATGCGGGCATGGCGCGATTTGCTGGCCGCCTCCGCCGACCCGCGCTCCTGGGTGTATGCCGCGCCGCCGCCTCCCCTGACGCGCCTGCGGGCTCTGCATGAGAAAACGGGCGGCCCGGTGGCGGATACCGGCGCCTGCGCCCTGCTGGGCGCGCTTTGCGAACCGGAAGTGCTGGAGCGCAGCTTTCGGGAGGGCATTACCGTCATCAATGTCGGCAACAGCCATACGGTAGCGGCCCTCGTCTATCAGGGCAGGGTGCGCGGCATTTACGAACATCATACCGGCATGAGGGAGCTGGCTCTCCTGCTGGAGGATTTGAAGCAGTTCCGCCTGAGCTGGCTGCCCGCGGAAGAGGTGCAGGCCAGCGGCGGGCACGGCACGGCATTCGGCCCCTACTGTGAAGAGGCGGGCAGTTATGCGCCCACCTATATTCTCGGCCCCCGGCGCGCCCTGCTTCAGGGGCAGGGGCGTTTTCTGGCTCCATACGGCGACATGATGCTGGCCGGCTGCTTTGGGCTGCTCTGGGGGTGGGCGCGCGCCAACGCCGCCTGAACATGCGTTTTCCGCGGCGCTTCATTGCGGGCGCGGCGTCAAGTGAGGAGAAGGGGATGGAAGTTTTTGACGTGGCGGAATTGTGGAGCCGCGAACATATCGCGGAAGTCCAGCTGACGCGCCTGAAGGCCACGCTGGCCCAATCGCGCAAGTGCGCTTTTTATCGCGAGCGTCTGGACGAAGCGGGTATCGGCCCGGATTCCATCCGCGGTCTGGACGATTTGCGGCGCATACCTTTCACCACCAAACAGGATCTTCGCTCCCAATATCCCACGGGGCTGCTCTGCGTGCCGCCCTCTGAAATCGTGCGCATGCACTGCTCCAGCGGAACCACGGGCACGCCCGTGGCCATTTGCCATACCCGGAACGACATCAATGCCTGGGCCGATCTCATGGCCCGCTGCATGCATATGGTCGGGGTGCGCCGTGAGGATGTCTTCCAGAACATGTCGGGCTACGGGCTGTTCACGGGCGGGCTGGGCATCCATTTCGGCGCGGAGCGCCTGGGCTGCATGACCATCCCGGCCGGGCCGGGCAACTCGCGCCGCCAGATCAAGCTGGCCAAGGACTTTCGTACCACAGTGGCCCATATTCTGCCGTCCTATGCCCTGATTCTGGGCGAGCACCTGCGCAATATGGGTGAAGACCCGCGCGATTTCCCGCTGCGCATTGCTCTGGTTGGCGCCGAACCCTATACTGAGGAGTTCCGCAAGCGTATTGAAAAGCTCTTCGACATGAAAGCCTACAATTCCTACGGCCTTTCGGAAATGAACGGGCCGGGCGTGGGCTTTGAATGCATGGAACAGAGCGGCATGCACATCTGGGAGGACGCCTACATTCCCGAAATCGTGAACCCGGATACCGGCGAACCCGTGCCGGACGGCGAGGTGGGCGAACTTGTCATGACCTGCCTCTGCCGCCAGGGCATGCCCATCCTGCGTTACCGCACGCGCGACCTGACCCGCTTTCTTCCGGGGCGGTGCGCCTGCGGCCGCGCGCACCGGCGCATGGATCGCATTCTGGGCCGGGCCGACGACATGTTCATTATCAAGGGCGTCAACATCTACCCCATGCAGATTGAGCAGGTCATCATGACTTTCAATGAAGTGGGGCAAAGCTATCTGATTCTGCTGGAAAACGACGGCATCGGCGACGTGATGCGGGTGCAGGTGGAAATTCGCGATGAATGCTTTGTGGAAGATATGCGCGTGCTGCACAACCTGCAAAAAGCCATTGCGCAGCGCCTGCGCGATGAAATTCTGATCACCCCCAGGGTGGAACTGGTGGAGAGCAACAGCCTGCCCCGCGCCGAGGGCAAGGCCGTGCGCGTGCAGGATTTGAGAGTCAAGAAATAGGTATCGTTCAGCATGGACTTTCTGCCGTTTCCCCTTGCCTACCTTCTGGCGGGCGCGTTCGTCACCCTGCTCTGTTTTGTGCTTCTCCTCAATGTGTTCGGCCTGCCCGCCAACTGGATATTGCTGGGGCTGGCGGCCTTGTGGAAGATGGCCCATCCCGCCGCATCCGGTCTTGACGTCTGGTTCTGGGTCATGATGGTGGGGCTGGCCCTCATCGGCGAAGCGCTGGAGCTGGGCATGCAGATACTCAAGGCCAGGCGGTATGGTTCCAGTTCATCTGGCACGTTCGCGGGCATGATCGGGGCCATTGCCGGGGCCATTCTGCTGGCTCCGCTCTTTTTCGGCCTGGGCGCGTTGATCGGCGCGCTGGCTGGTGCCTGGCTCGGCTGCTTTATCATGGAGCTTGTCAAGGGCAGAGCCGGGAGGGAGGCGCTGGACGCGGCCTTTGGGGCCATGATGGGCCGCTTTCTGGGGACGGTCTGCAAATGCGGCGCGGGCGGCGCCATGCTGGCGCTGACCGCCCACCGGATATGGCCGGAACCGCTGACCGCCCCTGTTCCGCCTGTTCCGCCGGATAGCCTGGATGGCCCGGCCAAGCTGGTGCTGGGCCTGATTCAGCATTGCTGTTGAGGTCTCCATGTTGCTCGACGGCGCGCAAATTGTTCTGGTCAAGACCCGCTTCCCGGAAAATATCGGCATGGCGGCGCGGGCCTGCGTCAATATGGGCTGCCCCGGCATTTGCCTGGTGGAGCCTGAACGCTGGAACCGGGAAAAAGCCGCCCCGCTGGCCACACCGAAAGGCCAGAGTCTGCTGGACAACGTGCTGGTGAGTCCGACCCTGGCCCAGGCTGTGGGCTCAAGCAGTCTGGTGCTGGGGGCCACGGCCCGCACCGGCGGCTGGCGTCAGGCGCTGCTCGCGCCCGCGCAGGCCGCGCGGGAGGTTGCGGCGGCTCTGGCGCGCGGTGAAAACGTCTCGCTGGTGTTCGGCCCGGAAGACCGGGGCCTGAATAATGAAGAAATTACCCACTGCCAGCGTCTGGTGACCATTCCCACCGATGCGGCGGCCAGTTCCCTCAATCTGGCCCAGGCTGTGCTGCTGGTGCTCTATGAGTGCGCCAACGCCGTGCGCGCGGTTCGGCTTTCCCATACGGACAAAAGCGGCCTGGCCGCCGACGGACGCGCCGTCAACGCGGAAGAGCAGGAACGGCTGATGACCACGCTCAAAGAGATGCTGCTCAGTCTGGATTACCTGCACGGCGACAATCCCGACTATTTTCTGATGCCCTGGCGGCGCATGTTCAGCCGGGCCGGGCTCAGACGGCACGAGTATGACGCCCTGATGGGCCTGTGCCGTCAGGTGCGTCACAAGCTGGGGCAATGCACGCGGAAAGCATGAATTTTCTTCGCGACGCTTTTTCTCCATTGCCTGCGAGAGCTTTCTGCGCCTGCCGCTGACGTGTTCATGGCGGCGCGCGCAAGAGCGCGCCGGGGCGTGACGCGCGGCAGAAGCCGGAATGTCAGCCGCGCCGCAGCGGCTCCACATGCGTTGGCCCGCGATGCGAACCTCACCGCTCTTGCGTCAGATCGGCCGCAATGCTGTCGAGCTTGCCTGTCTTTGAGGCAGGGCTTATGGCGTCACGGCCTGCTGGCCGTCTTCAGCGCATTGATCTGTTCTTCCAGACTTGTTTTGCCAGGTTGCGCCGTAACGGTAAACAGCGCGGCGGGATTGCCCCCGGCCAGCGCGCCCGCGGCTTCAAGCAGGCGGAAGTTTTTGCCGGGCTTGCTGTATATTTCCAGGACGCCGGGGCTGGTGACGAAGGTTTCCAGCGCGTTGCGCAACGCCGCGTTTTCGGGGTTGTCGCTGAAGCAGAACTGGGCTATGCCCGCCTTGAGGGCGGGGGTGGCCGCCTGGGCAACGGGAATGACGTTGCTGATCAGGCAGGCCATGAGCCGCTGATCCGTGTACTTCAGGCGGATGTTGCTGAAGGCGCTGGCAAGCAGGGCCTGCGGCGACGCCGACGCCGCGTCGCCGGAAATGACGAAATCGTATTCCAGCGCGCCCAGAAACTGCGCGCTGAGCGTGCCCTGTTCACGCATGGCGTCGTTGCCCTGGGCCGTGAAATCCAGTTTCGCGTCCAGAATCAGGGCGGGCAGACCGGGCAGGGACAGCCCGCTTTCACGCTCCACCAGCGCTGTGGGCAGGGACAGTTTGTCCAGGCTGCAGCCGTATTTCAGGGGCGTGCTGGACGGCCAGCGCAGCGTGAAATTTCTGAAGCTCGCCTCCTGGCCGTTCAGGGGGACGCGCAGGTCTGTGGCGCTGATTTCCCGCACCAGAGGTTCATCGCCGGTGAACATGCGCAGCAGCAGGTCCCGCAAGGCCGATTCGTCGGGTATGGGCCTGGCGGCCAGCGCCAGCAGTTCGCGCAGAGTCGCTTCCTCCGGCAGGGCATACTGCGTGAATGTGATGTTGCCCAGACGCAGAAATTCCCGTTCATCCATTTTCAGGAGGACGCCGTCCACGGCCGCGTGTTCCGTGAAGCGGCCTTCCCAGTTGCGCAGCCGCATGGAATCGCAGTTGAACTCCATGCGCACGCCCTGATCGGGAATGCTCATGCCCGAGGTCACGGAAGATACACGCGCTTCCCCAATGCCCATGCGGTAGAGAACATTGACCATGTCCCTGGGGGCGGCGCCTTCCAGCAGTTCCCGGAGCAGGCCGCTTTCCAGGCGAATGGCGTCGGCTTCCTTGAGCCGCGCCACGCTGTGCGCGCTGACGCCCTCCTGGCTGAACGCAGAGGTGAAGTTGGAGATGCGCATGTCCTCGCACACCGTCAGCATGCCTTTTTCCGGCAGAACCGTATTGCGCAGGGGCGTGAACAGCAGCAGCGTCCGCAGGGGGAGCCGGCAGGAGGCCTCCTCCAGCGCATAGCGCAGCGCGCTTCCGGGAAGGGACGGCATCTCGCCGCGAATTTCAGCGCCGCGCAGGGTCAGGCGACGGGAAAAGGGGGAGAATCTGATTTCTTTCACCTCCGGCGCGGAGAGCCGCAACTCGCCGGAGATGGACGCGGCGTCGGCAAAAGCGGCCATTTCCCGCCGCGTCTGTTCCTCCACCTGCGGGCCTATCCAGAACGCCAGCGCGGCAATGCCGGCCAGCGCCGAAACCGCCAGAACAACAACGGCACGGAGAATAGTTTTCATGGCATGTTCCTCTGGCTCAGTCCACCCGCTGGTGACAGCCGATGCTTACAGGGTTGCGCATGGCCGCCTGAGTGATGACGTAGGCCGTCTGCGAACCATGAAACAGATCCACCAGACGCCGTGAAATGCGGGTGCGTTTGTAAAAATCGTGAATGTGGCGCACAAGGTCGCGCATGTCTTCAAAGGCGCGGCGCAGTCTGGCCTCAGTGCGCGAAATGCCCACATAATTCCACATGGTGTTGCGAATGTTGGCCCAGTCCTGAGCCACCAGCGCCGGGTCGTCGCGGCGTTCGTCGCCCTCGTGCCGCCAGTCCGGGATGGCTGCGGCCAGGCCGGCGGGCAATGTCTTGCCCAAGGCGCGCCGGGCCAGATCCTTCCCGCAGCTCACGCCCCAGACCAGAGCCTCCAGCAGAGAGGTGCTGGCCAGGCGGTTGGCCCCGTGCAGGCCGGTGCAGGCGCATTCGCCGATGGCGTACAGCCCGCGCAGCGAGGTGCGGCCGCGCGTGTCGGTCAGCACGCCGCCGCAGAAATAGTGCGCGGCGGGCACCACCGGGATGGGCTCGTTGCGGATGTCCAGACCGGCTTCACGACACTGCTCAAAAACCGTGGGGAAGCGGGTGGGCAGGTCCTGCTTGACGCCGCTCACATCCAGAAAGAGGCAGGGCGCGCCGCTGTGCAGCATTTCTTCCATCATGGCATGGGCCACCACATCGCGCGGGGCCAGGTCGCCGCGCTTGTCGTGACGGAGCATGAAGGCGCGGCCTTTGCCGTCCAGCAGGCGCGCGCCCTCGCCGCGCATGGCTTCGGTAATCAGGGGGCGGCGGTTGCTGCGTTCTTCATAAAGGGCGGTGGGGTGAAACTGCATGAATTCCAGATTGGCAAGATCAACGCCCGCGCGAAAGGCCATGGACACGCCCGCGCCCACGCAGCCCGGCGCGTTGGTGGAATGCAGAAAGACCTGCCCCACGCCGCCGGTGGCCAGTACTGTCCAGTCGGCCAGAATGGTTTCCGGCTCGCCGCTTTCCTCGTTGAGCACATAGGCCCCCAGACAGCGGTTGTCCACCTCGTAGCGGTACTGCGAATTTCTGGCGTGGTGGTGGCTGGTCAGCAGATCAATGGCGGCGCGCCGGTGCAGGCAGGCGATGCGCGGATGGGCCAGCACCTGAGCCGTGAGCCCCTCCATGATCGCCCGGCCCGAATAGTCGGCCCGGTGCAGAATGCGCGGGGCCGAGTGCCCGCCCTCGCGGGTCAGGTTGAAGGTTCCGTCCGGGTTGCGGTCAAACTCCACCCCGGCGCGCTTGATAAGCGTCTCATCCACGCAGAGCGGCCCCTGGCGGCAAAGCCAGCGCACGGCCTTGCGGTAATTGTGGTTATGCCCGGCCACCAGAATGTCTTTTTCCAGAGCGCGGGCGTCGTAGTCGGGCCGGTCGGGCTGATCGGGCGGGGGAGCCGCGCGGTAAATGATGCCGCCCTGGGCCAGCTCGGAATTGCCGTCGGTCAGCGTGTCGCCGGCATTGAGCAGCAGCACGTCGCAACCGGCGTCGGCCAGGGTCAGGGCGGCGGTGCAGCCGGCCACGCCGGAACCGATGATCAAAATGGGCACATGACGGCGGATGGGTGTCACAGCGCTGTCCTCATTGGCCGCAAATCTCCAGCATGCGGGTTAAGGAACGACGGGCGGGATCGCGCAGCGCGGCCTCCACGGCCAGAGGCTCGGCTGTTTCCCGGGCAATGGCGGACAGTGTAGCCAAAAGCTTCGCTTCCGTCACCTTGGCCATATCCGGGCAGCGGGCCTGCCCCAGCGGCAGGATGCGGCAGCGCCCCTTGTGGCGGGCCGCCAGACGCTCCACCAGATTGTTTTCCGTACCGATGATCAGGGTGGAGCCGGGCGCTTCTTCGGCCAGACGCGCGGCCTCTCTGATCAGGAAAGAGGTGGAGCCGGCGGCGTCGCAACGCTCGATGAGTTCCGGGCGGCATTCGGGGTGGGCCACCAGGCGGCAGCCCGGATGGGCCGCGCGCGCGGCTTCGGCCAGTTCGGCCTTGAGCCTGGCATGAATGGCGCAGCAGCCGGGCCAGAGCAAGAGCGGACGGTTGAGGGGCTGCCGCCCGGCATCCACGAGGCCGTGGCCGCTGAGGCGCAGAATATGCTGGTCGTCCGGCGCGAGGCCCAGCTTTCCGGCCGTGTTGCGGCCCAGATGCTTGTCCGGCAGAAAAAGCACGCTGTCGCCCTGGTTCAGAGCCCAGCACAGCATGGTTTCGGCATTGGCCGAGGTGCAGACCGCGCCGCCGTATTCCCCCACCACGGCCTTGAGCGCCAGGGTGGTGTTGACGTAGGCCAGGGGCACGATGCGGCGGCCCGTGGCGTTCAGTTGCTCCAGCACGCGGCGGGCCAGGCCCGCCGGAGTCGTCAGCGACATCATGCAGTCGGCGTCGGGCGCGGGCAGGTGCACGGCCTGCCCCGGCTTGGCCAGCAGGGCCGCTGATTCGCCCATGAAAAAAACCCCGCAGAAGACAATGTGCTCCGCATCCACATCGGGCACGCGGCGGGCCAGCTCCAGAGAATCTCCGGTGATGTCGCAGTGGGCCACCACCGCGTCGTTTTGGTAATGGTGCCCCATGATGCAGAGCCGTTTGCCCAGTTGTTTTTTCAGCGCCGTCACGGCGGCAGTGATCTCGTTCATGCGTTGATCCATGTGCTCCTGGCAGGATAGGGGCGGTCGCGCCGCCGGTTCGGGGTCGGTTTTGCCGTTCAGGCGGAAATCAGCGTCATGCTGAAATCCGCGGCCACAGCCGAATGGGTCAGACGGCCCACGGAAATGAAGTCCGGGCGACGCGGGGCGGTGAGGGCTATGGCCCGGATGTTTTCCAGCCGCACGCCGCCGCTGACTTCGGCTTCAATGCTCGGCGGCGTCAGAGCCAGCGCCTGGCTCAGCAGCGGGCCTTCCATATTGTCCATCATGATTCGGTCGGCTTTGGCCGCCACAGCTTCACGCACATGCTCCAGGGTGCGGCACTCCACCTCCACGGGGGGGCAGGGCCGGTAGCGGGCGCGCAGGGCGGCCACGGCGGCGGTGATGGAGCCGGCGGCGTCTATGTGGTTATCTTTGAGCATGAGCATTTCCGCAAGATTCTTGCGGTGGTTTGTTCCGCCGCCCGCCTGTACGGCGTATTTTTCGGGCCAGCGCAGGCAGGGCGTGGTCTTGCGCGTGTCCAGCAGGCGCACGCCCGTGCCTTCCAGTTCCCGCGCATAGCGGGCCGTGAGATTGGCAATGCCCGAAAGATGGGTAATAAAATTGAGGATGACCCGCTCGGCCTTGAGCATGGCCACCGCCGGCGCCGTGATGCGGGCCACCTCGGTCATGGCCGGCACAAGCGAGGCCTCGCGCGCCGTTGCACGCCAGGCAAAGGGGGCGTTCAGGCTCTTGAACACCGCGCCGATGACCGGCAGGCCCACCACCAGGGTGTCCTCTTTGGCCCGGATGGCGGCGCGCATCCGCGCTTCCGGCGAAAAGAGCCCTTGCGCCGTCAGCTCCGGCCCGTCTTCGGCCAGCGCCAGGTCAATACTCCGTTGCAGCAGTCTTTGCCCGTCAGAAGAGAAAAAAGCGGCCCAGGGCGTGAACATTGCGCTTGTCCCCATTTCATGCGCGTGCTAAACGAAAAACGCCCGCGCGTCCGCCCGCGCCCGCGCCTTGGGCCGGGCACGCGGCATGATGGCGTGCGGAACCGTGGCGCTCCGGATGGCGCGCGGCCTGCCCGGGGGCTTTGAAGTAGATAGAATGAGCTGTGGCGCGCGTCAAGTTGCGGGCGCTATTGGGAGCTTTTTCACATATGCGGCCCGCGTGCGGGCGCGAATCCCCTTCACGCGACGCGGGCTTGCCGCATGGCCTCCGCCAGCGGCGGACGCTGTTTTTCATCTTTTTCGCTTTTCAAAAAGGCGCGCGCATGGCTGACGACCGTACCGACAAGCTTCACCCCTTCGCATCCGCGGGTGAAAGGGGCTCTCCGCCGGGAGGCGGAGACGCGCACGGCATCAGCATGCCGGCGGCCTGCCGGGAGGCGGGCCATGAGGCCGAATTCGTCCATCCGGCGGATATGGCTGATCATCTGGAAAATCTGAGCCTGGAAAAGCAGGTTTGCGCCCTGCGCCATATGGCCACCGAGGACGCCGCCGAGGCCTTGGCCGAGCTGGACGGCAATGTGGCCGTGGATGTGCTGGAAAATCTGGACGCCGACGTGGCCGCCCAGATCATCGCCGAGATGGCCCCGGACGACGCCGCCGACGTGCTGGACGAGCTGGACGAGGAGCACCGCGACGTGCTTCTGGAAAAGCTGACCAAGGAAGATTCCGAGGAACTGCGCAATCTGCTCAATTTTGATCCGGATTCCGCGGCCGGCGCCATGAACACCGAGCTGATTCTGCTGGAGCGGAATCTTACGGTGGATGAGGCCATCGCCCATATCAGGCGAGAGATGGAGGACAAAGAAAGCCCCTATTACGGCTATGTGGTGGATGAAAAGGATGTGCTGGTGGGCGTGCTTTCCCTGCGCGACCTGATGCTGGCCCGCCCCGGCACGATTGTGGGCGACGCCGCCGCCGGACAAAGCCTGGTCAGTGTGACCTATGACACGGACAAGCGCGAGGTGGCCAGCCTGCTCTCGCACTACAACTATCTGGCTTTGCCCGTGGTGGATTACGAAGGGCACATCATGGGCGTCGTCACCTATGACGACATCATGGACATCATGCACGAGGAGGCCAGCGCCGACATGCTCGGCATGGTGGGCGCCGACCCTGAAGAAAGCGTGGACACGCCCTGGATGGAGAGCGTGCGCAAACGCCTGCCCTGGCTGATGGTCAACATGATCAACTCCGCGCTGTCGGCCTCGGTGGTATATATGTTTGAAGGCTCCATCGCCCAGATGGCCGTGCTGGCCGTGCTCATGCCGATGGTCGCGAACCAGGCGGGCAACACCGGCCAGCAGGCTCTGGCCGTGATGATACGTCAACTGGCCACGGATCGTTTTGACCAGAAAAAAGCCTGGATGGCCGTGCTGCGCGAGGGCAAGATCGGCATGGTCACCGGCCTGTTCATGGCCGTTACCGCCTTTCTGGGGGCCTGGTGGTTTACGGGCATCCCCCTGGTGGGCGCGGTCATGGGCGGCGCGCTGCTGTGCGACATGCTGCTGGGCGCGGTGGCCGGGGGGTCCATCCCGCTGATATTCCGCGCCCTGGGCCGTGACCCCGCCCAGGCCTCCAGCATTTTTCTGACGACGATCACCGACGGGGCGGGCTTCTTTATTTTTCTGGGGCTGGCCACGCTGTTTGTTTTCTAGAGCCAGGCCCTATCAATGCGCTGTTGCTTAGGGGTTTGGTTGTGTTCCGCCACAATTTTCCGTCAAAAACAGGCCGTTTCGCGCTGGCCGCGTCACTGCGCGAATTGAAAAAACAATGCCCGTCAATGCCACTGGTTCGCCCGTTTCAAACGCAAATCTCAGGTTGTTTCAAGTTCCTTGCGAATGGCTGGTCTCACAATATCTTTCTTTTGGCAATACTCTTGTATTTTTTAATGAGGTCTGAGCCTAAAAAGGCAGAGTGAAGGGCTGCCGCGCCTGAAACGCCACGCTGTGGGAGTAGCCGAAAGAGCGGGCGTAGGCCGCCAGCCGCTCAAAGGCAAAGGCCACATCCGCCGTACTGTGGGCGTCTGAGCCGAAACTGATGCTGACCCCCAGTTCGGCGGCCATGCGCATGATGGCCGGGGCGGGGTAGGGTTCCGCGAAATCCTTGCGCAGACCCGCCGAGGAGACTTCCAGAGCCACACCGCATTCGCTCATGGCGCGCAGCGCCTCGCGAACCAGCTCCAGGCTGCCGGGCATATCCAGCCAGGCGTGAAAGCTTTCCGGGCAGCGCACCTTGATGAAGTCCGGGTGGGCCGCGATGTTCATCAGGCCGCTGCGAACCATGCGCGTCATCTCCCGGTAATAGGCGGCGAAACGTGCGCGGCGTTCCTCCTCGCTCTCGCCCCGCCCCCAGTTTTTGGGCGAACCCACGGCCAGAGAGCCCAGAAAATGCAGACCGCCGATTACATAATCAAAGGGCCAGCGCGCGGCCAGCTCCCGCATGTACGGCATGCGCGAGGGAATCCAGTCCAGCTCCATGCCCAGCAGCACGCGGGGAGAGGCGGCGTCTTTCAGCCCTGACACCTCCTCAATATAACGCGGAAAATCTTCGGCCAGATCGCCATGGTACAGGGGGCAGGCATAGCCGGGGGGCAGGGGCGAATGTTCGGAAAAGCCATACCAGCTCAGGCCCCGCGCCCGCGCGGCTTCGTACATCTGCGCCACGGTGGCTTCACCGTGGGAGATGATGGTGTGGTTGTGCATGTCCGCGAGAATCATGCCGCTCTTCTCTGTGTCAGGCTTCGGCTCGGGCCAGAATGTCGCGCGCCTCGGCCACATCCTCGCTGATCTGGCGGGTAAGTTCCTCCACCGAGGCGAAGCGGCGTTCGCCGCGCAGTCGAACCACAAATTCCAGGCGCACGCGCCGCCCGTAGAGATTGGCCGACGTGTCCAGCAGAAAACTCTCCACCGTCACGTCCCGGCCGCCGAAGGTGGGCTTGCGTCCCACATTGGTCACGGCCTTATGCCAGGTTTCGTCCAAGCGCACGCGGGCCGCGTAAACGCCTTCGGCGGGCAGCAGGGTTTCCGGCGGCAGCAGGTTGGCCGTGGGAAAGCCCAGACCGCCGCCGCGCCCCTCGCCGCGCACAACCTCGCCGGAAAAACCGTAGCAGCGCCCCAGCAGACGGGCGGCCCGCCACACGTCGCCCCGACTGATCAAGTAGCGCAGGCGGGTGGAGCTGACCACCGCATCATCCGCAATGACGGGCGGCAACTGCTCCACCTCGAAACCCCATTCCGCGCCCAGATTCCGCAGCACGTCGGCATGTCCGCTGCGTCCCCGGCCCAGGGAGAAATCATAGCCCACCACCAGCTGGCGCAGGCGCATGGGCAGCAGGCAGCGGCGCACAAACTCTTCGGGCGTCAGGGCGGCCAGCTCCGTGGTGAAGGGCAGCTCCAGCACATGTTCCACGCCCAGCCCGTCCAGCAGTTCCAGCCGCCGCTCGCGGCTGGTCAGCGGGGCATGCGCCCTGTGCGGGCTTACGACCAGACGGGGATGCGGCCAGAAAGTCACCAGCACGCAGGCCAGATCATGTTGGCGGCAGACATCCAGAGCGCGGCGGATCAATGCCTGATGCCCTTTATGCACGCCGTCGAAGTTGCCGATGGTGACGCCCGCGCCCATCAGGGCGCCCAGGCCGTCCACGGAATGTACAATTTGCATAGATTGCGTCAGTTCCAAGCGTTGGAGGAAAGAAAAGGCTTCACGCTGTCTGAGCCCTTTTGGGGGCCGGCGCCTCTTCCCCGGATGCCTGTCGGACAACGCGGGCAGGCCCCGTCTGTCACACGGCGGGTTCCAGAGCGGTGTCGTCGGAACAGGGCCTCTGGGCTCGCGTCGCGGGCAATAAAGATTGCTGTTCTCTGCCCCAAAGCGGCCTTCGGATGGGGAAGCATCTTGAAGAATGTTCGTCCCTCGCGCGCGGGCCGCCGTTGCGGGCGGGGGGTAAAAAAAGCGTTGTCGGCGCTTTGCCGGAATTCATTTCATAATTCTGCCAAGGGCTGCAGTATGAAGATCATTGGCCAAAAACATGGTTTTTGGCTCATTCACGGCGTTTTTCGCGCCGCGCCGGACGAGAGGCCGGCGTTGGAAGACATTGCATGCGAATTGATGGAACGCCTTTTAAATCAACCTGTCAAAAATAATTTTATATGCCCTGCGAATATGCAGCACCAGCCTGAGAGTCAGGCTGCGAGTCTGCTTTTCATCCCGCGCGGAAAAGGAGCACAGATGCCGGGCCACGTCGCTGAAATCCGCGTCGCCCTTGGGTTGGAGCATGCCCCAGTATTCTCGGGCGCGCTCCATGATTCGGGAGCTGACCTTGTCCGGATGCGCGGTGTGGTAAGAACGCAGAAATGTCGTGAACATGCGTTCCGCGTCCTGCGGAAAGGAGCTGCCCAGGGCCAGACGCCAGAGGGCCATGTACAGGCCGCGCCACTCCACCAGCATTTGGCGGCGGCGCATGAACTGCATGCGGCCGATGCCCATCAGCTCAAGTTCCGGAGTGAGGTCCGCGCCGTCCAGCAGGGCCGCGAAGTTCTCCAGGGCCTCGCGCGCGGCGCTTTCATCGTCAAAAATTTCCGCAAGGTTTTGCATAGACGATCCGTTCAGCTTTCCGCGCCCTTGTCTTCGCCGCCGTTTTCGCTTTTGCGACGGCGTGACGAACGGCGGCGGCGCTTCCCGGAGCGCGACGCCTGCCCGTCGCCGTCTTCGCGGCGGGCGGGGGCGGGGCCATGCCCACGGCGCGGTGCCGCATGCCGGCGCGTGGCCACAGCCGGGCTGTTGTCGGGAAAGCGGTTTTCCTGAAGGCTGCGCTGGTGGCAGGCGTCCAGCAGCATGGCCAGCAGTTGCACGCCGTCGTCCTCTTCGCTTTGTCGGGCAAGTTCGCGCGCCAGTGCCGCATAACGGGCCACGCGCATGCGTTCCAGACCGGTGAGCGCGCGGAAGCGCGCTTCCAGAATGGCGGTCAGGCGCGTGCCCGCCACCCGGGCCACATCTTCGTCTGTGGGCAGGGGCAGCTCCATCAGCGCGATCTTGTAATGTCTGGCGATGCGCTCCAGCTCCATGCGCTGCATCACGTCCACCAGAGAAATGACCGTGCCCGCCGCCCCGGCGCGCCCGGTGCGCCCGGCGCGGTGGATGTAGCTTTCGTGGTCTTCCGGCGGCTCGTACAGAAAAACGTGCGACAGCGCGGCGATGTCTATGCCCCGCGCGGCCACGTCCGTGGCCACGAGATATTGCAGACGCCCCTTGCGTATCTTGTCCAGCACGGCCTCGCGCCGGCTCTGCGAAAGGTCGGCCGAAAGCTCGTCGGCGCTGTAGCCGAAGCCCTGAAGCACGCCGGTCACATAGTGCACATTGGCCTTGGTGTTGCAGAAAACAAGGGCCGAGGCCGGGTTTTCCGTCTCCAGCAGACGCACCAGGGCCCTGTCCTTGTCCATGGGTTTGACCTCGCAGAAGAGGTGCTGCACTTCGGCCACATGAACTTCTTTCTGCGAAAGGGACAACATGGCCGGCTCGGCCATGAACTCGGCGGCCAGCTTGAGCACATGCGGCGGATAGGTGGCGGAGAAAAGACAGGTGTGAACGCGCCTGTCGGGCAGATAGCGCTGCACTTCCTTCATGTCTGGATAAAAACCGATGGACAGCATGCGGTCGGCCTCGTCAAAGACCAGTATCCGCAGATTTTTGAGATCCAGCGTGCGGCGCAGCAGGTGATCCAGCACGCGACCAGGCGTGCCTACAATGACCTGTGCGCCGTCGCGCAGGGCGTCCATCTGTTTCTTGTAGCCCACGCCGCCGTATACGGCCACGGCCTGAATGCCCGTGTCAGCGAAAATAATGTTTGCCTCGCGCTCCACCTGCACGGCCAGTTCGCGCGTGGGCGCCAGCGCCAGCGCCTGCGGCGCTTTGAGCGTCGGGTCCAGACGGGGCAGCATGGGCAGCAGATAGCAGCCGGTCTTGCCGCTGCCTGTGCGTGACTGCACCATAATGTCCCGCCCTTCCAGCAGGTAGGGCAGGGCCAGGGACTGCACGGGCGTCAGGTTGCGCCAGCCCGCGCGGGCGCAGGCAGCGCGCACGGCTTCCGGCAGATCGGCCATGCTCATTTGGGGCAGGGCGTTTTCCGGTTCGCTGACGGAAAAACCCTCCGGGGCGGAAAGCGCCGTATCAGCGGCGGGCGCGTCCGCGTCGGGAATCATCGTCGGGGAAGTCTCTTCTGGCATGTGGCATCCTGGCGGCATGGGAACCGCCGCGCAATTAAATATTGTTAACAAGCGATTATGCCATAGGGCTTATTTTTCCGCAAGTTTTGTCCGCACGGGGCGCGTCGGAGCGGCGTCCCGCCGGGGCGGTCGCGCGGCTTGCCACCGCCGCCGATTACGGATAAATTGATCTTTTGCGCGGGAAGGGCCTGCCCCCGCCGTCAAGGAGAACTTCATGTCCAGTGAGCCGATCCGCCAGCCGGGAAAAGCCGTTCCCCCTGATTTCGCCCCTGATTTCAGCAAGGGGCTGATACCGGCCATCGCCCAGGACCACGCCACGGGCGAGGTGCTCATGCTGGCCTATATGAACGAAGAGGCATGGCGCAAAACCCTGGAAACCGGCGAGGCGCACTACTGGAGCCGCAGCCGCCGGGAACTCTGGCACAAGGGCGGCACATCCGGCCATGTTCAAAAAGTGCGCGCCCTGCGGCTGGACTGCGACAACGACGCCATACTGCTGCTGATTGAGCAGGTGGGCGGGGCCGCCTGCCACAGCGGACGACGCTCCTGCTTTTACCGGGAGTGGACGGACGGGGGCGCGTCCGTCTGTTCCCCCCAGGTTTTTGATCCCGAAAAAGTTTACGGCGGAGAAAGGAAATCCTCATGAGCGCGCAGACGCAGCCGATCATCAAACTGGGCGTGCCCAAGGGCTCGCTGGAAGAAGCCACCATCAATCTTTTTGAACGCGCGGGCTGGAAAATACGCAAGCATACCCGCAACTACTTTCCTGACATCAACGACCCGGAAATAACGGCCTCGCTCTGCCGCGTGCAGGAAATCGGCGGCTACATCGAAGCCGGCGTGCTGGATGTGGGCATCACCGGCCTGGACTGGCTGAGTGAGCGCGGGCACGAGGACAAAGTGGAGCGCATCGCGGATCTGGTCTACTCCAAAACCTCCAACCGGCCCTGCCGCTGGGTGCTGGCCGTGGCCGGGGACGCCCCGTACGCCTGCGCCGCCGACCTGGCGGGAAAGCGCATCGCCACAGAGCTGGAAGGTCTGACGCGTCGCTATTTTGCCCGTCAGGGCGTGAATGTGGACGTATTTTACTCCTGGGGGGCCACTGAAGCCAAAGTGGTGGAAGGGCTGGCCGACGGCATCGTGGAAGTGACGGAAACCGGCACCACCATTCGCGCGCACGGCCTCAGGATTATCGACGAGGTCATGGTTTCCTATCCCGTGCTGATCGCCAACAGGGCCGCCTGGCGCGAGCCGCGCAAACGGGCCAAGATAGAACAGCTGACCCTGCTGCTGCGGGGCGCCTTGCGCGCCGAAAATCTGGTGGCCATCAAGATGAACGCCCCGGCGGCTCATCTGGACGCCATTCTTGAAATGCTGCCTTCACTCAATTCCCCCACGGTTTCGCCGTTGCGCGACGGGCGCTGGCTGTCCGTGGAAACAGTTGTGGAGGTCGGCATTGTGCGCGATCTCATTCCGCGGCTGCGCGAGGCCGGGGCCGAGGGCATCATCGAATACGCCCTGAATAAGGTCATTTAGAGAGAATTGCCTTTGAAAAGGCATGAGCTTCCGGCGGTCGCAAGCGCTGACGCGCTTTGAATGCGCCGCAGCTTTAAGGCAAACCCGCACTGCCGGGCCGCGTGAGGAGATTGCATGGATATGGACGACAGCCGCGAATTTCTGGAAAACCTGCCGGAACTCGGGGCGGACGAAACCTTCTGTTTTGACTGCAACCCCCAGGTTCCCTGCTTCAACCGCTGCTGCGCGGAGCTGACCCTGCCGCTCACCCCCTATGACGTGGCGCGTCTGCGCCGCCATCTGGGCATTGACAGCGAGGAGTTTCTGAGCGCTTTTGCCGCCATGCGTTCTTTTCCAGACACGGGCTTTCCCCTGCCCATGCTGCGTATGCTGCAGGGCCCCGGCGAGCCCTGTCCCTTCGTGGGGCCGGCAGGTTGCTCGGTATACGAAGACCGTCCCGGCGCCTGTCGTTGCTACCCGTTGGGGCGCGGAACAAAAATGGCCGGGGGCGGCGTGTCCGAACGCTTTTTTCTGGTGCGCGAAGACCATTGCCACGGTTTTGACCAGGGCGCGACGCGCACTCCCCGCCAGTGGTTCGCGGATCAGGAGCTGGAGGACTACAACGCGGCCAATGACCGTTACATGCGCCTCATGGCGATGGTGCGGGCCACGGGCAAACCGCTGGAGGCGCGGCTGGTGACCATGAGCGTGCTCTGCCTCTACCAGCTGGACAAATTTCGCGAACTTATCACCCGTATGCGCATTTTTGAACATGTGGACGCCGACGCCGCGCGCCAGGCCGCCGTCATGGAGGACAGCCCGGTCGGAGACGCGGCCGCGCTGGATTTCGGCCTGGACTGGATGGAGCTGGTCATCTTCGGAAAAAGCCGGGGTCTGAACAGAAAATAACGCCTCTTTCCCGCTGATCGGGCTTGCGCGAAACCGCCGGGCACATGCCCGGCGGTTTTTGTGCGGCGGCCAGCGGGAAAGAGCATTTTTCTTGCCATGTTCGTGATAAATTTCTTTTACAAAACGGGAAAAAGCTGCTAATGGTAGCTCGTGCGGACAGGTTCATGCTGCTTATTTTTTAATTTTTATCATTTATTACAATATGTTATATGATGAACATCACTAGAACAGCACGTTGGGGCAACGCTGTTTTTCGTTCCGCACGACCCTGTTTAGCTGTGCCCGCATTCCCGGCCGCCATCGGCCCTGACCGCACTGGAGGAGCGTATGAGTTTTGGCAGGCAAGTGTATGATTTTTTACTGAGCGGTTCACAGGCGTACGCCAGGTGGGATCTGGAGGTTTCGACCTCCATCCTCAGAAACCGCAAAAAACTGCTCCTTCTGCTGGCGCTGGCCGTGCCCGTTCTGGCCGGCTGCCTGGCCGAAGCCTACGAATATCATGAAATGCTGGGCGGCAAAGCCGCTTATGCTCCGGCCTTTTACACCACCACCATCTTTCTTGCCTCCATCGCCGTGGGGCTGGCCGCCGGGCTGATCACCGGCTGTATCGGCGCGGGCGGCGGCTTCATCATCACCCCGGCCCTGATGGCCGTGGGCGTCAAGGGCATTCTGGCCGTGGGCACGGACCTTTTTCACATTTTCGCCAAGGCCATCATGGGCACCACGGTGCACAAAAAACTGGGCAACGTCTCGGCCAAGCTGGCCATTGCCTTTCTGGCGGGCTCCATTGTGGGCACCTTTATCGGCGGCGCCATCAACAAGGGCCTGTACAACGCCGACCCCCTGCTCTCCGAACTGTTCATCAGCACCATTTATGCCGTGCTGCTGGGCTTTCTGGGCTTTTACGCCCTGTTCGACTTTCTGCGGGCTTCGCGCGGGCCCAAAAGCGCGGTCAGCCAGGACGCCCACGGCGGCAGCGCCGGCCTGACCAGCCTTTCCGTCAGAATGCAGAGCCTCACCGTGCCGCCCATGATCACCTTTGACGAAGACCTGGTGCCCGGCGGGCGGCGCATCTCCGGCTGGATTGTGGCCGCCGGCGGCGTGGTGGTGGGTTTGCTGGCCGCCATCATGGGCGTGGGCGGCGGCTTTGTGACCTTCCCCATGTTCGTTTATATTTTCGGCGTGTCCTCCATGACCACGGTGGGCACGGACATCCTTCAGATCATCTTTACCGCGGGCTTCGCCGCCGTGGGCCAGTACGCCATTTACGGCTATGTGTTCTATACCCTGGCCATCGGCATGCTGCTGGGCTCTTTGCTGGGCATCCAGATCGGCGCGCTGACCACCAAGGTGGTCAAGGGCATTCACATTCGCGGTTTTTACGCCATTTCGATCATTGCCGGTTTCATCAACCGCGCGGCCACCCTGCCCAAAAAGCTTGTGGAGATGGAGGCGCTTCACTGGTCGCCGGGCTTGGTGAACATCATCGAAGAAGTGGGCAACGTGGTCTTCTGGGTTGTGGTCGCTTTCTTCGGCGTCTGGGTCTTCAGCAAATTTTTCCTTAACCTCGGCAAACTCAGAGGGGAGGCCCGATAATGCTTATCCATGAAAAAGGCCCCTTTATCCGGGGCAGTCTGCTGCTGATTTCGTTTCTTGTGCTGTTCGCCGTGCTGCTCACGCCCGTCATGCGTGATGAAAACGGCAATCATCTGACCGGCCTGCAATACGCGGACAATGTTTTCAACGAGCTTTCCAAGGGTTCGTCCTATTTCATCCCCGGCGTGCGTGAAAGCGTCAGGCAGGTGAACGGCAAGCAGGTTCAGGTGACGGTGACTCTGAAAAAAGCCGCTCTGGCCCCCCTGGCTGTGGCTTTGCTGCAAAAGGCCGGCGCTGATGCCGTGGCCGACGGCGGCAAGGTGAGCTTCAAGGGCGATCTGGGCGTTATGCTGACCGCCGCCACGGATGACGCGGACTCCCTGTACCACAACGATGCCGACGCCGTGGCCCGAAAGTACAGCGGCGAGCCGGCGCTCAAGGTCGCGGCCGCCTGGTGGTATCTGCTTTCGCCCAGCATCAAGGAGCTTCAGAAGCAGCGCCTGATCAGCGAGGCGCAGGTGGTGGATCAGGTTCTGCGCCGCGCCGTGGAGCCGGGCAACAATTTCTACAGCGTGATTCCGGCCAAGGTGTCCGAGCATGTCTGGCTGATGAGCGGCATGCTGATCTTCTATGTGCTTTACACGCTCTGGTACGGCTTCTCCATTTTTGAACTCTTTGAGGGCATTGGGCTGGCCATGACCAAATCCAAGGTCAAGCAGGAAAGCTGACGCGTTCCGCCCGCATTGTTTCCCAGCGGCCGCAATGCATTGTCGTTGCGGCCGTATTTATTGGGGCTGCGCATGAGGGCTGACGGCAAACACGCCCACGCCCAATGGCCTGAAATCCGCGCTTTTCAGGCGCTTGTCCCGCTTCGCGGGGCAGTGCAAATTTCAAAAGCGGAATACTCTGAAGTTCTTTACAGGGCGACGGGGTCACGCTATAGAAAATCCGAGCTAGGGGAGCCGCGCGGGACACGCTTTGCGCAAGCGCGTTCAGGGCGGCTGAGAGTGGGGAACCAGCCCCAGACCCTATGAACCTGACGCAGTTCGCACTGCCGGAGGGAAGCTGAGGCCGCACCCGCTTTCCCGCAGGTTGTGGCTTTTTTTTGCGCCCTGCGTCACAACCCGTGAGGCATCCATGACATCTTCGCTCTGCTCAAAAAACGCCGCCCTGCGCGGCCTGCTTGACCGGCATCTGTCCGCCCTGGCCCAGGAGGAGGGCCTGAGCGCGGAAGACATCACCAGCGCCTTGGAAAAAGGCAGCATGGCGCTTTTGGGCAATCCCGCCCATGGCGGCCTCAAGCCCATTCTGGTGGGCCAGCCTTCACGCATCAAGGTCAACGCCAATCTTGGCACGTCGCCGCTCTGCAACCGCCCGGAAACCGAAACGCGCAAAATCAGGGCCGCCCTGGACGCCGGAGCCGACACGGTTATGGATCTTTCCATCGCCGGAGACCTGGACGCCATCCGCGCGGGCATGCTCAGGGCCTGCCCCCTGCCCCTGGGCACCGTGCCCATGTACGCCGTGGGCCAGCAGATTCTGGACGCCGGACGCGACATCAGCAGCATGCGGCCTGACGAGCTCTTTGCGGAAATTGAAAAGCAGGCCCGGCAGGGCGTGGATTTCATCACCGTGCACTGCGGGCTTTCCCGGCGTGGCGCGGAACTGGCCGTGAAAGACAAGCGCGCTCTGGGCATTGTCTCGCGCGGCGGCTCCATGCTGGCCCGCTGGATGCTGGAAAATAACCGCGAAAATCCCCTGCTGGAATATTTTGACCGCCTGCTGGAAATCTGCCTGCCCCATAACGTCACCCTGTCGCTGGGCGACGGCCTGCGCCCCGGCGCGGGCGTTGACGCGGGCGATGCCGCACAGTGGGAAGAGGTGATCAATCTCGGCCAGCTGGCCAGACGGGCGCTGGAAAGAGGCGTGCAGTGCATGATCGAAGGGCCGGGGCATGTGCCGCTGAACCAGGTGCGCGCCCAGATTCAGGGCATCAAGCGTCTGACCAACAACGCGCCCCTCTATGTGCTGGGGCCGTTGTGCTGCGACAGCGCGCCCGGCTATGACCATATTGCCGGGGCCATCGGCGGCGCCTTGGGCGTGGAGGCGGGCGTGGACTTTCTCTGCTATCTGACGCCGGCCGAGCATCTGACCCTGCCGGATGTGGACGATGTGCGCGCCGGGGTAATGGCTTCACGCGTGGCCGCCCATGTGGGCGAAGTGGCTCTGGGCCGCCCCAGGGCGCTGGAGCGTGAAGCGGCCATGAACACAGCCCGCAAGGCTCTGGATTGGGAGGGCATGTCCAGGGCCGCTCTGGACCCGGAACAGCTCGCCAAACGCCGTGAGGCGCACAAGAACGAGGAAGTCTGCGCCATGTGCGGAAAGTTTTGCTCGGTGAAGATGCTGCGCGGGCATTAGGCTCGGATCTCATCAAAAAATGCG